>JAZSGD010000095.1:0-7455 GCA_045532555.1 Eubacteriales bacterium
CATAGATCACAGTCCTTTTTCTTATTTATAAGTCTATAATATCACAAAACAAGGTAAAAAACAAGAGCATATCACAATTTTTTGACAAAAAACCGCCATAGGAGCGTAATTCTTTGCTATGCATTGATAAAATATGCACAAAAATTCCCGAAATTCATACATCTCGGGAATTTTCATAATAAATTATTTTACCAACTGTCTCTTGATCTTTTTAGTGGTAGTTTTCTCAAATTCGGTCTTTCTCACCTCAACTGCCTTGATCTGCTTGTAGGTGGGAAGTCTCTTGTTCGTTGTATTGATAGCCTTTCTGATAGTTTCCTTTACGGTAGCGTCGTCAACGTCCTTGGGGAACTTAGTAAAATCAGGATAAACGACAGCGGTAAGAACAACCTCGTCACTATCGGGGTTCTTTCTTCCTACTACACAAGCCTCACTGATCGTGTCAATAGCGTCAAGATATTCCTCAATCTCCTCGGGGAATACGTTTTTACCGTTTTCAAGCACGATAACGAACTTGATTCGTCCCGTAAGATAGAGATAGTTATCATTGTCAAGGTATCCTACGTCGCCCGTGCGGAACCAACCGTCGTCGGTGAATACCTCAGCGTTTGCCTCGGGATTATTGTAGTAGCCGATCATAACGTTGTCGCCCTTGACCTGAACCTCACCCATAGCGTATCCCTCGGGAGTTTCCTCTCCGTTAGGATCAATGCGGACCTTGCAGCAGGGGACGGTAGGACCGATAGCTCCAAGCTTTCTTGCATAATAGGGGGTAACCGAAACGAGAGGCGAGCACTCGGTGATGCCGAAGCCCTCAAATACGGAAATTCCGAACTCTTCAAAAGCAACGATAAGATCGGGATTAAGCTTTGCCCCGCCGCAGATAATGTGGTCAAGTCTGCCACCAAATGCCGCAAGAACCGACTTGAAAAGGGTCTTTCTCATATCGATTCCGACCTTCATCATACCTCTCGACACACCGAGCGCCGTTTTGAGCACCTTATCCTTGCCCGTACGCTCTGCCTCGGACCAGATTCTCTTATACATCGTGTTGAGGAACATCGGCACAAGCACAAGACCAGTAGGCTTGAAAAGTGCAAAGTTCTTCATGACATGACGTAACGAATCGTTAATACAGATAGTAATACCGAAGCAGCTTGCCGCAAGCAAACACATAAGCTCGTAAGTATGATGAACGGGAAGCACCGACACAAGAACGTCGTCGGGAGTAAAGCATACCGACTGGATCGCCGATCTGACTGCAGAAAAAATATTCTTTTGCGAGAGCATTACGCACTTACTCGTTCCAGTAGTACCCGAGGTGAAGAGCATTTCGCACATTGTGTCGCGATTCTGAACTCTGCCTACGATATATCCTTCTTCAAGGTGCTTTTCACCTATCTCCAAAAAGTCCGCAAAGGGAGTTATCTTATCGGAAGCTTCTCCGTTAAAGCTGATTGGAATAAAACGCTTCAGTGTGGGGTGAGACTCGATTGTACCCGCAAACTTTTCATTAAACGACTTTGAATAGATGATAGCATCAGCTTCAACCATCTGGAGAAACTTCTCGATCTCAGGAACTGCAAGCTCCTTATCCATAGGAATGACAACGGTGCCCGATGCCAATGCACCCATATAGCTGCAGAGCCACTGAGGAGAAGTATCGCCTATAACGGCAACGCGTTTACCCGAAAGACCGAGCTTGTCAAATGCCGCCGCGACCTTATTTATGGTGTTATACACCTCTAAATAATTCATCTCTAAAAGGGTATTGTTCTCAAAATACTTGAAGCATACTTTATCTCCGTGGGACTTTATATATCCTAAAACGTCATTTATATCCCATACTAAAGGAAGCTCTCGCTCCATTTTTTTTCTGTTCGGAATTTTAATGTTACTCATATCAAACTATCCTTTCTTCAATTAAGTGATCAAGCTTCGATCTGTTTCTCAATAATACCGTTAATAGAAACGACTACCTTTAAAAAGCTTTTTATTTCATACTCGCCGACCTTACTGCCAAGCTCATCAAAATACTCCTCGATAGCGTTCTTTATATCACAGATCACTTCCTTACCTCTTTCGGTAAGTATGTATTTGTTTCTGTACTTTCTGCCGTCGTGAAATTTTGCGTTGGTACAGATAAATCCGCCCTTGATCAGATCGGCGGTGGTCCGCGAAACGAAAGCCTTGTCCACGTTGCAGTCCCGTGATATTTCTGTAGGTGTCAATCCGTCAGGGGAAAGATCAATGTGCATCATACAAGTGAAATGCGCGTTTCTTATGCCAAGTTTTGCAGTCTTTTCCTGCTTTATTTTGCTTATCTTTTTGCTAATATTTTCGATACAAACCGCAATTTCGGAAAAATTTTCCATAAATTATTTACCTCCATAGATCGGATGCGACCCAAAAGCCTATAATTCGAGTTTCTTATCCATTGGATACAGTATACAATAAATTGCGGATTTTGTCAACAAATCAACTTCTCTTTAACACTTTATTTACAAACTGTTTGTATTAAATCTTATTGACAATGAAAGTGAATTATGATATACTGTGGTTTCAAAGTTCAATATGATTTTGAAAGGCAGAAAAAGTTATGGAAAAGGTAAGAGTGGCCGTTATCGGCCTTGGAGCAAGAGGACAGTACATTGTAAAGCCTATGCTTCTTGAAATGGACAACTGTGAGATAGTCGCAGTATGCGATCTCTACCAGGACAGAGTAGACCTTGTTGTGTCTCAGATAAAAGAGGAGACGGGCAAGGATGTTTTCGGAACTACCGATTACAAGGAGATCCTCATTCGCAAGGATGTGGATGCAGTCCTTGTAGTAACATCCTGGGAAACGCACGTTAAGATCGCGTGTGAGGCAATGGAAGCGGGAATACCCACGGGACTTGAGGTCGGCGGTGCATACGATCTTGAGGAATGCTATGATCTCGTAAAAACACAGGTCAGAACGAAAACTCCCTTTATGTTCCTTGAAAACTGCTGCTATGGCAGATTTGAAATGATGGCAATGAACATCGTAAAGCAGGGCCTTTTTGGTGAGATCGTTCACTGTGAAGGCGCATATCAGCACGACCTCCGTACCGAGGTGCTTCGCGGAGAGGAAATGCGCCATTACCGTCTCAACAATTATATTAACCGTAATTGTGAGAATTATCCCACGCATGAGCTTGGTCCCATAGCACAGATACTTGATATAAATCGCGGAAACCATATGCTTTATCTTACCTCGATGTCCTCGAAGTCAGTCGGCCTTAACGACTATGCAAGACTTCATCCCGACACAATACAGAGCAAGTTCGCAGATATGAAGTTCAATCAGGGCGACGTTGTAACCACAAATATTATGTGTTCCAACGGCGCAACGATCTCTCTGATGCTTGATACATGCTGCGGTCGTCCCTACAGCCGCAATTTCACGGTTCACGGCACACGCGGAATTTACAGAGAAGACGGAAACTACGTTTATTTCGACACCGATTTCGACGAGGCATCGCATTGGAATTGGTCACCCAACTGGAACAACGCTCTCGACGTATATGCCGAAAAATACGATCACCCCGTATGGAAGAAATTCCTTTCCGACGGAGTTCGCGGTGGACACGGCGGTATGGACTACCTCGTTTACAACGAGTTCCTTAATTACGTAATTAATGGCGGCAAATCTCCCATTGACGTTTATGACGCAGCAGCGTGGATGTGCATTACACCCCTTTCCGCGCTCTCGATAAAAGAGGGAAGCAGACCCGTTGAGATCCCCGATTTTACGCTGATCAAATAAACTGTAGAGAAGAATGGAAAATCTTAACATGAAGGAATGGTTTAAGAAAGAGGCAAAGTTTGGACTAATGATCCATTGGGGCCTTTACAGTCTTCTTGCAGGTGAATACCGTGGCAAACGCACGCCGTGGATTGGTGAATGGGCGCAGGCATATTTCAGAATTCCCAATGAAGAATATGAAAAGCTTGCCAAAGCCTTCAACCCCATATATTTCGATGCCGAAGAATGGGTAAAGATCGCTAAGAATGCAAGAATGAATTATATAGTAATCACAAGTAAGCATCACGACGGTTTTTGCTTATTCAAGTCAGATTACGATAGCTACAACGTGGTAGATGCAACCCCCTTCGGTCGTGACGTAATCGGAGAGCTTGCCGAAGCCTGCAAAAAGCACGGACTAAAGCTCGGTCTGTATTATTCCCAAGAGCTCGACTGGCATGAGCCAAACGGCGGAGGCTTTAATCCGAGCAACTTGAATCTCTATGATACCACTTGGACAAACAACTGGGATTTTCCAAACGATAACTCCAAAAATTATGAAGAATGCTTCCGAAAGAAGATATTACCGCAGGTAAGGGAATTACTTACCAAATACGGAGACATTGCGCTCATCTGGTTTGATACGCCTATCACTATCAAGCCCGAGCATTCAAAGGAGCTCTTTGATCTAGTAAAGGAATTGCAACCCAACTGTCTTGTAAACAGTAGAATAGGAAACGGTCTTGGAGACTATCACTCAATGGGAGATAACGAAATTCCCGATGAATATATGAGGGATATTCTCGCAGAATCACCTACAACGCTTAACGACACGTGGGGCTTCAAGTATTTCGACGATAATTGGAAAAATGCGGACGAGGTACTGAGAATAAAGGAGCACCTCAATAGCCGCGGCGTAAACTATTTACTTAACGTCGGACCCGATCATCTCGGAAGATTTCCCGTACCCGCCATTGAAATTCTGAACGAGGTAGGGAAAAAGATAAAATAAAAGCAAAACGGATACTTCGCTTCATCGAGGTATCCGTTTTTTCATTCAATTCATTATTTCTTTCTCATTCGTTTGATTTTTTCTTCGTCGGGTGTAACGAATGCAGACCAGTTATTATGGTAGATAACAAATCCCGGCTTCGCGCCCGACACCTTCTTGACGCCGCGCGCAAAAAGATAGTCGACCTCAACTCCGGCAGTGCCCTTTGCCTTGGAGTAGTACGCGGCGATCTCGCAAGCATCCGTAAAATCCTCTGCAGGAGGCTCCTCGCCGTTTGTTATCATCAAAACGTGCGAGCCGGCCATATTCTTTGCGTGGAACCAATAATCGTGTCTCTCTGCAAGCTTGTGCGTGATATACTCGTTCTGATAGTTATTTTTTCCGCAAAGCACACGATAGCCATTAGTAGTCACAAATTCAGCGATCACAGGCGCAGGATGCTTTTTCGGAGAAGTGTATCCCTTCATTTTGGAGGCATATCCACTCCTGTAAAGCTCGTCTCGGATCTCGGTAAGGTCCGCCGTTGTCTCCGCCTTGGTCAGCGCGTCGAACACCGAATATACGTATTCAAGCTCACTCCTTGCAATATCAAGCTGCTTTGCAAGCTCGACCTTGGCCGTCTTGGACTTATTGTAAAGCTTGTAATATCTCTGCGCATTGGCGGCTGGGGAAAGTCTCTCGTCAAGCTCGATAAGTAGAGTGTCGAAATCTTGCTTTTCGTAGTTCCAGCTTTCGTAATCGGTAAGCTCGACCGCCTTGTCTCCACGCTTCAGCTTATAGATGTTTGCGGTGATGAGATCACCGTATTGCTTGTATTTCTCCCCCTTGGCACAGTCGGCAAGCTCCTTTTCCTGCACGTCGATCTTTTTTATCAATCGGCTCTCGGCATTAGTTAGAAGTCCGAGAATGTCCGCCGCACGCTGTCTGACTCGTTGCTCGCGGTCACGACTTGCAAAATAAAGATCAAGCGCCTCGCTTGCGCTTTCAAAGGATCTGTGCTCAAAGCCTGAGCCATAATATCCGAGATCAACAAAACCATATTCTACCGGAGCGCCGTTCTCCATAATTACCGTTGGCGAAAATTCGCCTCTCGTCATCGCATCAAATACGGACACAAAAGAGGAATAAAGCTTCTCGCAGCCCACTTCACACGCCGTCGCGTCAAAGCGACCGCAAGCGCGGTAAACGATCTCGCGTGCAATACTCGTAGATATACCGAGATACGTCGAGGTAATAAACTTTTCCGCACCCTTTTCGGCAGGGAAAGCGGCAAAAGCGTCAGAGAACTCGTCAAAATTCGTTTTTGTGGGATCGTGCTTATTCTGTGCGGGAGGGAGCTCGTAGGTCATACCGGGCAAGACCTGACGAAGACTGCTCGTGGTAAAATCAATAGTCTTGAGCGCAGAGATTACCTTTAGCCTTTCGTCCGCAAAAATCAGGTTACTGTATTTGCCCATAACCTCGGCAATAAGATATTTTTTACACTCAAAGCCCATTTCGTCGCGTGTATCGAAGGTGAGCTTCACAACGCGTTCAAAACCGAGCTGCTCTATCTCCGAAAGACAAGCACCCGTCAGATGCTTACGGAGAAGCATGCAAAACATCGGCGCTTGCATCGGATTTTCCTTCTGAACCGAGGTAAAGCTTATTCGGGGGCAATTAGAGCCCGCGTTTATAAGCAGGCGCTTGCCTCCGCAAGTGGTCCTCATCTGCAATATTATCTCATCCCGTTCTGGCTGATATATTTTCTCAATTCTTCCGCCTTGCGCCACGCTTTTGATCTCGTGAACGACACAGGCGAGCATACCCGCATCAAATGCCATTTGTCTGACCTTTCAAAGTTCTTTTTGTTTTTTTCAAATAATATTATAACACCTTATTGCATTTTTTTCAAGATAGTGATATAATTATTTTATATATTGTCGGTAAAAATGACCCAATATTGTAAAATCCTTGCAGAAAGGGATCAAAAAATGAGCACAAATGTTAAAAACGTTATCGGTATAGACGTAGGCGGAAGCACTACAAAGATAGTCGGCTTCAGAATGGGAGATAATGGAGACAATCAACTGATATCTCCGTTTCTCGTCAGAGCGACCGACCCTATAACCTCCATATACGGAGCTTTCGGTAAATTCATAGCCGAAAACAACCTCTCCTTGAGCGATATCGACCGCATTATGATCACGGGTGTCGGCTCAACATATATGCAAAAGCCGATATATTCCTTGGATTGCAATACCGTTCCCGAGTTTTCGGCTGCCGGCATAGGCGGACTCTATCTTTCGGGACTCGACGAGGCGATCGTTGTCAGTATGGGCACGGGAACCGCGCTCATCCACGCGAAAAAAGAGGGAAGCGACACCAAGATAAACTATCTCGGCGGTACGGGTGTCGGCGGCGGTACGCTTCTCGGTCTTACTAAAAAAATGACGGGTATCGACACGGTCGAGCATATCGAGGAGATATGTGCGGACGGAAATCTCGCCAATATCGACCTGCGCGTCGGCGATATCTCCAAGAATGGCAAATCCACGGGCATCAACGAAAATCTTACCGCATCCAACTTCGGCAAGCTTTCGGATATGGCAAGCAACAGTGATATTGCGCTCGGCGTTGCTAATATGGTTGCCGAGACCATCGCTATGATGGCGGTATTTACCGCAAGAGGCCA
>JAZSGD010000219.1:0-3087 GCA_045532555.1 Eubacteriales bacterium
ATGACCGCCGCTATCATAAGAGCGCATATTGCCTTGAAAACAAAGCCAGCTATACGCCATCCGTATCTTCCTTTTACCATAATTGATCTCCAATTTTATCGATTTTTGCTTAAGTCTGCGCCATGTTTTTCAGTCTGTCGAGCGCATTTTGCAGGATTATCTGTGCCGAGAGTGTGTCGATGACCTGCTTGCGCTTCGCGCCTCGGGTGTCGGTCTCGTTGAGATATCTTGCCGCCACCATTGTCGTCATGCGCTCGTCGAGCATAACTATCGGCAGCTTTGCGGTGCTTTCGTCCTCGGCAAGCATCTCACCGAGTATTCTCGCGAACTTTTCGGCGTGCTCGGCTCGAGGACCGTGAGAGCCGTCCATATTGATTGGGAGACCGACCACTATACCGCCCGTGATGCCTTCCTGCTTGATAAGCCCGCAGATGTGTGCCGCAGTCCTTTGCATTCCGCCCACGCTTATCTGACCGATGCCCGAGGCGATTATTCGGTTTTTGTCGCATACCGCAAGTCCCGTTCTTTTGTCGCCAAAGTCGATGCCGAGCAGCTTGCCTTGTGTGTTAAGAAGTCTTTGCATTATAATTTTCCTTTTTATAATTCTACCGAGGTCAGCTTGATAAGAAGCTTCAGATTGTCGGGCTGCACCTTCGCCTCGTGCGCCGCCTTGTTTCTGTGTATCTCTCCGCAGCCCGTGCATTTGTGCAGTATTATATAGCCCTTGCGTGGATCGGTGACCACCTTGACGGGCTCCATCGGAGCTCTGCACTCGCAGGCGCGGTCTCCGGGATTGATGTCAACGTGGAGTGACCACAGACAAAAAGGGCAGTGGTTGCGCGAGGTGTAGCCGAGAGGCTCGACCTCTTTGCCGCAGTGCGCACAGATAAATCCGTTGTCGTTTTTTGTAAATCTTTTTTGTTCCATATTTTCCTTTTTAAAAAGTCTGTCAAAACTCGATCTCGAACATTCTCGCCTGAATATCCTCGGTGAATTTTATCGAGAGCTTGTCTGCATAAAGCGTATATTTCAGTGAATATTCATTTTCCTTGTGGCATGCGGGATATGCTATTTTTGCCGACTTGGGAGCGATATCTGTAAGGGGTATTTCAACGTCGCGTTCTCCGCCGAGATTCCAGACGGCGAGATAGAGCTTTTTGTCTGTTTTAAGTCCCGATGCGACGAGCTTTTTGCCGAATTTGGTGAATCCAATGGGAAGATAGGGCAGCGCCTTCTTCTTGTCCGCGACCATCGAGTTGTAGTAGTCCACACCCTCACGTATAAGCGCGAGCTTGTGCTCGTCGAAGAGCTCGAGGTGGCTTGCGAGGTGCATTCGTCCAAGGAAACTGTTGATCATATTCATAATGACCTGCTCGTCCGAAACGTTGACAGCCACCCACTCTTTCGTTGCGCTAAATCCACCGACCCACGAGTCGATGGGGTAGCTCCAGACAGCCGCCTGCTCGGGTATGACTGCGGAGAGAATGTTGCCCGCAATATAGGGGTACTTTTTGTAATTGGTCTGGTCGGAGGTGGATATGATAGAGAAGTGCGAGAGCGTGCCGTAGTCCATTCTCATACCGCCCGACGAGCAGGTCTCGAAAAGGACGCTCGGGAATCTTGATCTCATGCAGTCTATCCAGACAAGATATGCGCGAGATGCGCTCTCAAGTCCTTCGCCAAATGTCAGTGAATCGATCTCCGTGCCGATGCCACAGTCCTGATTGTAATCAAGCTTGATATATTCCGCGCCGAGATCCTCTACCATATAGCGAATAGTCTCGCTCATATAGTCAACCACCTTCGGATTGCGGTAGTCTAGGAATAGGCGGTTGTTTACGCAGACCGGCTTGCCGTAGCGACAAATAAAGCAGTCCTTGTCGTAGTGTTCTATCATTTCGGTGCATTTCCAGCCGACGACCTCGGGCTCTATCCAAAGACCCGGCTTCATACCGAGAGAGCGAATATAGTCCATAGTCTTACGGACACCGGCGGGGAAACGAACGCCGCTTTCTCTCCACTTGCCAACGTAGTGATAAAGAATATTAGCATCTTCTTCGTCGTGCCAACCGCAATCTATAACGTAGTATTCCACGCCCGTGCTTGCTGCGACGGGAGCGTAGATCGCCGTGGTTGCTTCGGAGGGGCTATCCCACGAAAGATGCATATATTCGTTGAATATTGAGGGAAGATTTTCGTCTGCCGCGCATCTGCCCGCAATGTGACGGCGGTGCTTGGTCATCTCGCCGAGGAGCTCGTTGAGGCTTGATCCAAGGGCGATCGACACGGGATATGTGGTGTAGGACTCGCCTGACTCGAGCTTTTTGCTCCAGTTTCCGTGAGTCGAGTTAGCACCTCCGAGATAGAGATAATATTTTTGATTATGAGGATAGTCTCCTATCTCGTAGTACCAGGAGTTGTTGGACTCGATCTGGAACATCAGCATCTGACCCTTTGTTTTGTCCTCAATGATGCCCTGAGGAAGCTCCTCCTTGGTCGACCAGCTACCGACGTTAGCGAAGGCGATACGCTTCTGACTCTGCACGTTGGCGCGATAAAGGCCGAGGTGAGAAAACGAGTAGGTTTCTGGCTGACATTCACCGTGGTGGCTTTGGATAAAGCGTGTGAAGTAGACGTCCTCGGTCACCTCATACGAGCCGATGCCCGAGAAAGCGAAGGACGAAACACCCTCAAGCACGATGGGTTCATTGGCAATATTAGTTACCCTTGTGCTTATCTGAACAGCTCTGCAATCGCCGTAGGAAACAAACGTTGTTTCAACCTCTGCAAGCTCCGACCGCTGTACGATCACAAGCTTTTCGTCGGTCAAAGTATGGCTGACGTAGCAGAGCTTGTCTGCCTCGGAGGAATTGATCATTTTCACACCGAGGTGAGAGCATTTGTTTTCTCCTGCTATCTGAAGCTCGCAAAAACCGCGTCCCTCGGACTGCGCGAAGCTTCCAACCTCAGAAAGATATATTTTGTTATTTATTATATCGAATTTCAGGTCTGAAAAGCGTAATTCCATGGTTTTGATCCTCCGTGGGAGATTTGGGCATATACAATTATATGATACTATAAATTTGC
>JAZSGD010000271.1:0-6473 GCA_045532555.1 Eubacteriales bacterium
ACTATAAGCTCGTCCGCATCGCTCAGGGTAGAGAGTCTGTGCGCGATCATTATAGTCGTTTTACCCTTTGTAAGAGACGTTATCGCATTTTGTATCATTTTTTCGGTCTCGGTATCCATTGCTGCCGTAGCTTCGTCCAGAATAAGGATCTTGGGATCACGCAGAATAGCTCTCGCTATCGAAAGCCTTTGCTTTTCTCCGCCCGAAAGTCCTTTGTATCCAAAGCCGATCATCGTGTTGTATGCATCGGGCATTTTCATTATAAAATCATGCGCGCCCGCGAGCTTTGCCGCCCTGACGACCTCCTCGTATGATGCAGAGGGGTTCGCATATCTTATATTGTCGAGTATCGAACCGATAAAGAAATAGGTTTCCTGGGAAACTATAGCAATATTATCATAAAGAGCCTTAAACGAAAGGTCCTTGACATTTATACCGTCAATAAGCACCTTTCCCTCGTCGCAGTCATATAAGCGCATTATCAGATTTGCAATGGTACTCTTTCCCGCACCCGTATGTCCGACAATACCAAGCGTCTTTCCGGCCTCCACATCAAAGCTGACGTTATCAATAACCTTACGGTTTTTTGTATATGAAAAATCAACGTTACAAAATTCAACCTTACCCTCAAAATTTTCAGGAGTGATAGCGTCCTCTTTTTCGGAAATATCGGGCTCGGTATCATATATTTCAAAAAGCCTTTGCAACGCATTGGTGCTTGCAGCAGACCAGTCAACCATATCTGCAAAGAAATACATTGGGCTATATATCATATTGACATATGCCACAAATTTTAAAAGCTTACCGTAAGTAAAATCGTGATATCCCGAAATTACCATCCATCCGCCAACGCCAAGTGCGATGATGTTGCCAAGATAAAGAATCAGTCCTACCGACGGATAAACGTAGTTGTTAAACAACGAGAGCTTCTTATGATGCTTCGATGCCCTTCTGCTGACACGGTCAAATTTCTTTATTTCCGCATCCTCTTGTGAAAATGCCTTGACTACTCTCATTCCTCCGAGCACGTCAACAAGCTGTCCGTTAAGAGCGCGAGTACTCGAAAACGTTTTTGCGTGAAGCTTCATTTCTTTTCTGTACGTCTTGAGTATAATAAAGAAGAAAACAGGAACTGTAACCAAGGAAAGCGCGGCCAAAAGAGGATTCTCTATAAACAAAAGAACACAAATAACTGCTACCTGAACTATATTTATCAAAAAATATGGAACACCGTCGCAAAAGAAGTAATAAATAGTGTTTGAATCGTTATTTACCTGTGCCATCAGGCCGCCTGTCTGTCTGCTGCCAAAAAAGGACAGCGACAGTTTTTCAATAGCCGTAAAGACCGTCATCTTCAAATCGAAAACGATCTTCGCGGATATTTTTGCGGAAATAAAACCGTTAACAACGGTAAATATCTGTGCCAGCAATCGAGTAGCGACAACCAAACCGACTACAAAAAGCACTTCACCGAAAAAGCTTCCGTTTTTGCTCAAAACCTCGTCGTAAAAGAACTCGTTAGATACGTACGGCACTAAAACTCCCGTAAGCGTCAGCAGCACGAGAGACAAAAGCATTATAGCTATGTACGTTTTATATTTTACAAGGAACATTCCAAAACGACGGTATAGCTTTCCCTTTTCCATGCACTTGGGACATATCTTTCGGTTTCTGTCGGGATAACGCATACCACATTTGGGACAACAACGCTCATCGGGAGCGTCCTCGGCATCTATCTCAAAATCAGGAGAGGATATCTGCCCTTTTTTCATTCTTTCAAAATACTTGATAAACAAAAGCACAGAGGAACGGCAGGTGTTCGTCATAGCTGTCAGGAAAATCGTTTGTCCGTCAGAGGTCGTTGCCGTCAATCTTGCACTCGAGATCAATTCCTCGCAATTCAATCGCTCGATAGTAGCAACGTCGTATTCGCGAAAAGCGGTTTCCTTCCACACCTTGTCTAAAGATCTGCTCTTGCTGTCTGTACCGTGCTCAAGACTAACCGTTCCCGACAAAACGTAAAGCTTATCGGTCGTCGCAATAATATAGGTATCACAAAAAATGTGATCATCGTTCATATCGCAGTACGTCGCAAGCATTATCTTTTCAAGATCAACGCCTTCTTCACTCAAAGAAGTATATATATATGCAGGTATTTTATCTGAAATAAACACAAAAACACCTCCTCTTTTCATAAATCATTAACTCGGGTTTTCCTAAACCCACACCATAGAAATTATAGCACATCCTCTCATCGGTGTCAATAAACTAAGTGTTGAAAAAAAGCGTTATTTATCAAAAAAATTATTATATTAAATAAAATACTCATCCAATGTTGCAAAAAACAAAAAAATATGATATACTGAATACATAATATAATGTGAAGGATACGCAAATGAAAGGCTTAAAAACAATATTCATCTGCTCAAGCTGCAGCTATCATTCGCCCAAATGGATGGGCAAATGTCCCTCTTGCAATAAATGGAATACCTTTGTAGAGGACGTTATAAGTACCTCTCCCGAGCAACCCGAGTCCAAGCGCAAAAGCATGCTTTCGGGAACGTCGGGAGAAAACCGAGCGATTTCATATAACGAGCTTGAGATCCCCGATTACATAAGGTCTGGCACGGGTCTTGCCGAGCTTGACAGAGTGCTTGGTGGAGGACTTGTACACGGCTCCGTCGTGCTGATCTCAGGCGAGCCTGGCATAGGTAAATCTACCCTTCTTATGCAGATATCCGAGTGCCTCGGTGAAAGCCGCAAGGTGCTTTATATCTCGGGTGAGGAGTCGGGTGGACAGCTCAAGCTTCGAGCTAAAAGACTCGGCGTATCGGGCAAAAACCTCTACGTCCTGACTGAAACCAACCTCGAGAGCATACTTAAAGAAGCAGATAAAATAAAACCCGATATAATGATCGTTGACTCGATCCAAACCATATACGACGACATGATCAAATCTGCACCGGGAAGCATCGCACAGGTGCGTGAATCGGCACTGACCCTTATTAACCGAGCAAAAACCGACGGAATTTCCATGTTGCTTGTCGGTCACGTAAATAAAGAAGGCGGAATCGCAGGTCCCAAAGTACTTGAGCACATGGTAGACGCAGTCCTCTGCTTTGAAGGCGAGAAATTACAATCTTATCGAATAATCAGAGCAAACAAAAACCGCTTCGGCTCAACCAACGAGATAGGAGTTTTCGAAATGAGCGATAAGGGACTTGTGGAGATCCCCAATCCCTCCGAAATGCTGCTATCTGGCAGACCGAAAAACACCCCGGGTAACTGTGCCGTATGCACCATCGAGGGCACTCGTCCGATCATAGCAGAAATACAGGCTCTCGTTTCCCCGACCTCTTTCCCCGCGCCTCGCCGCACCGCAAACGGCATCGACTACAACCGTCTGTGCCTCATAATAGCAGTGCTTGAAAAACGACTTGGCCTCAAATTCTATCAGAATGACGTCTATATGAACGTCATCGGCGGTCTCTACCTCAACGAACCCGCAAGTGACGCCGCTATTGCCCTTGCTCTGATATCATCACTCACCGACAAAGCCGTTCCCGACGAGCTTATCGCAATAGGCGAGCTCGGTCTTTCAGGAGAATGCCGCGCTGTATCAAATCTCGAGCAACGAGTTAAAGAAGCAGCAAGACTCGGATTTACCAAAGCAGTTGTTCCCGCAAAAAATATCGAAAAGCGCAGTATAGACTCAAACATCGAACTCATACCTATTCACAGCATCTACGAAGCTATCAAGGTGCTGGTAAAGACGGACTCAGAATAAAAACAGAACCCCCGACAGACGTCTGTCGGGGGGTTTTTTTAGCTCTCGCTTAATTTGTATTTGACAAACAGTATTTTTCGTGGTATAATAATATATTACGATAAACTTTGATTTTGGGAGGTGAAATTATGAGCGATGAAAAGAAAAATGTCTACGGAGACGATAGCTTTTGGGATCTTGACAAATTCGTACCCAAGACCTCGCGCCCCGCACCAATAACAAGGCGCAATTCGGATAAATCAACCTCCTCAATAGAAATACAGTCGACCGTAAAAAGCTCAGACTCCCACCACTTTGGCGACGTCCCACTTTCGCACGACAAAGATCAGATAACTCGGTTCATCCCTCCGCACAATGACTCCGCTTTTGCGAAAAAATATACTATATTCGAATATTCACCTAAAAATCCCTTAATAAAAAACGTCAAAGTCTACTCCGAAAAGCCCGACGAAAAACTATTTATCGAAACCAATCTCTTTATCCGCGAGCGCCGTACTCTTTTGAATCGCACAGCACGCGAGTGTCCTCATGCAGCATATTATTCCCATGCACCCAGATACTCGCAAATGAGCCGAGGACAGCTTAATTGGTATCTGTGGTGGAGAGAAAACACACGGAACGGCGTTTTCTTGAAAACCGACGAATCCTATATAATCCTTTACGCATACGAGCTTGCAGCGACCGACGAAAACGAGGATAAGCAGAAATCTCTTGATATGCTCTGCGCGCTTCTCTGCAATTACAGTCAAAAAGATCTGAATGTCGTTTTCAGAATGATGATACGAGATATGATCTGCGACTTCTGTCTACTCCATCAGCTTCCCTCACCCATCGAAAAATTAAGAGGACTTGACCGTCAGCTGCTATCAAGCGCATTTCTTCCCGAATTTTTCATAGATTTTTCGGGGGATAATCGCGACCGCATTGCTACTCTCGGTCTGTCGTCGCTTTCTATGTACGACTATAAGCGAAGCAAATTCTATACTCCCGAAAATGCAGATCTCTTTAAAAACGCTATAAGCGGCTCTCTCGCCGCTGTCGTCGCGGACGATAAGGCGTTCAATGCAATAATCTCATTCACATCGGGAATGTACGGAAGCATCACCTGCGAGCGCAGACCATTTGCAAGAATGATAAATATTGTAAACCGAAACATCAAGTTTGAAATAACATATTTCCAGATGTCAACGCTTCAGGCGGCAGTAACAGACGCGGTCAGATACTCTGAAAACAAGCTACGGGAGCATCTGGGATCAAAAAGCAAGCTAAACGTAATGTCGGTAAACCCGTTTGTCAAGGAGGCTATCGACCGCTTTTTTGCCGTATACTATCCGCCTATGCCCATAGTCGACCGCAGAAGACGCTCCGCCGCCGAAAAAGAGGCAGAACCGCATGAATATGATAAGCTTTACGACGTTCCCAAGCTCGCTTTTTCCGCAGAGCACGCCATGGAAATCGAGCGCGAATCCTGGGAGACCACCAAAATTCTCACCGAGGCATTCGCCGACGAATCTGACGAGGCAAACGTATCAAGCTCCAGCGAATCAACCACCACCGTACAGCCCATCACAACGTACGAGCTTACCAAAGCGCCCGATGTGACCGAAAATATCAACGACAACGGCGGTCTGTACGAAAAAATCAAGCAATTACTGGGCAACGCGGCAGAATTTATCAAGCTCTGCCAAAGCGGTTCAATCGCCGAACAACGCAAATTTGCTATTGCAAATAAGCTCTCGACAGACGAGCTGGCAGACCGCATAAACGAAGCCGCCGTAGACATTTTTGGAGACATCATTCTCGAAAACGACGGCGAGGCATACCGAGTAATCGAGGATTATTCAGATCAACTCTGACAGAGGAGGATAAACAGATATGAACGAAAACAAGATAAACCCAAACGGCTCGTCGACGACCGCCGTGCCGAGAAGAATTCTGTCTTCCCTGCTTTCAAGCGTTTCGGCAGGCGTAGTGCCGAGAGCAGGCGCTCCCTATATCGCCATCGGCAGAAAGGACGAGATCGCCGCATTTCTTTCCGACCTTGAGGAAATCAACGAGGGCGGCGGCGCTATGCGTTTCCTCATTGGACGCTACGGAAGTGGAAAAAGCTTTCTTATCCAGCTTGTAAGAGGATATGCTCTTGAGCGTGACTTTCTCACCGCAGATTGCGATCTTTCTCCCGAAAGAAAGCTCAGCGGAAGCGGAAACAGTGCTATCGCGACCTACCGCGAGCTGATGAAGAATCTTGCCTCCAAATCCTCCCCCGACGGTGGTGCTCTCTCAAAAATAATCTCCCGTTGGATCGGCAAGATCCGCGGCGAGCTTATGTCCGATAATATCTCCCCCGACGACGCGATATTCGAGCGTGAGCTTGGAAAACGCATATATAACGAGCTCTCCGAGCTTGAATTTTTGGTCGGCGGCTTCGATTTTGCCCGAGTAATACTCGAATATTACAAGGCAAGCACGTCCGATAGCGAAAATGCAACCGAAAAAATGAGTGCCTGCCTTCGTTGGTTACGCGGAGAGTATTCCACTAAAACCGAAGCAAAAAAAGAACTTGGATTCTCGGTCTCCGTAATCATAAACGACGATAACTGGTACGACTTTTTGAAGCTCTGGGCAGTTCTGTCCAAAAAAATGGGCTATCGCGGACTCGTCGTATTTATCGACGAGTGCGTAAACC
>JAZSGD010000311.1:0-4426 GCA_045532555.1 Eubacteriales bacterium
TGGCCTCCGACTTAGTAAGCCCTGCCACGATTTCTTCGACGGTAATCTCGCCGAAAGCCACAAATCTCAGCTCGATCTCCTCCCCCTCATCAACGCACTCTTCTGTGAGGTCAATCCCATTCCCGTCAAAGCCGCTATGTCTATGATGGGCTTCTGCGAAAATTCCCTTCGCTCCCCCCTCTATGAAATGGAGCCCGATCACGAAGCTAAATTGGCAGGGATCATGAAGGATCTAGGGTTGATTTGAGGAAGTTACTGATGTAGGGATTTCTTAGGGAACTTTTTGGAAAAAAGTTCCCTAAAACCCTCAAAAACTTTCGATATTTTGGGTTCTAACAAGGGTGAAATGACGCTGATTTTTCGGCAAGCCGAAAAATCAGCCTACTGAGATAAAATACGCCCTGCCGTATTGAACCCAAGACACATCATCTAACTTTAACTTAAAGAATCTTTGAAATAAGTTGCACAGTATCGGCTGGGTTCTAAACCCTTGCAATATAAAAACGATAGACAGGGATTTTTTCAAGGCTTGCCGCAGAAATAACCCAACGACACCTTAAGAGCACCCCAAAATACGGGGAAGTTCTTTGCCAAGCTTTCTTTCAAGAAAGCGACCTATCCTCGCATCAGTAACTACCAAAGAGGAGCAAAAAATGAAATCATACATCATTTCAATAATATGTGTCGGAGTTATCGGGTCGATAATATCGCTGATCGCGCCCGATGGGGAGGGCGGAGGACTTGGCAAGCACGTGCGACTTGCGGTCGGCTGTGTGCTTGTTTTGACGTGCGTATCGCCGCTTGGCGAGCTGATCGAGGGCTTGCGGGGGCTTGATTTAAGCGGACTTGTGCCCGAGGTGGACGGAGGCGCGATAGAAGAATATGAGAGCATATTCGGGAACAGCTACGAGGCGGCGGAGCTGTCGAGCTTAAAGGAGGGGATTGCGGCGATGCTGGAGGAGAGATACGGAGTGGTGCGTGAGGATTGCGAGGTCGAGGTGGTCACGGAGCGAAACAAGTCGGGAGAGCTTGAGCTGAAAAGGATTTTCATAACTCTGTACGGCAGAGCAATATGGAAGAACACGGGCGAGATAGAGCGATATTTCGGCAGACTTTTCGACTGCGAGATAGTCACGGCGATTGGTTGAGGGAGGTAAATTATGGCAGATCATACGGGTATAGATGCGGTACAAGTAGTCAATCACATGAAGAAAAAGGGGAGCTTCAAGATCATTATTTTAGGGTTTATTATAGGAGTTGCACTGCTTTTGATCGGCGGTTTTGCCTTGCCGAGCGAGAAGAAAAGCACCGAGAAGACCGACGACGTCAAGAACACGTACGAGGAGTTTCTTGCATACAAGGAAACGGTGCGATGCGAGATCGAGGAGCTGTGCATGAGCGTAAGCGGGGTCAAAGATGTGGACGCGGTGGTCTTTTTCGACGGACTCGGAGAGAGCATCTACGCCACGAACACCCAGTCGGGCAATAATGAAAAGACCGAATACGTGATAATCGGAAGCGGCTCGAACGCGCACGCGCTCTATCTTGGCGAGAGTTTGCCAAATCTTGTCGGAATTGGCGTGGTCTGTGACACAGGCGACAACGTGGGAGTAAAAAACGAGCTTGCGGCACTGCTTGCCGCGGCTTACGGTCTGCCCTTGACGAGAGTCCGCGTCGTTGAGTATTAGAAAAAGTTTTCACCAATCGGTCAAAGTAAGCATATAGAGGACGGTTTGAAAATATAATGTAGCGTAACAAATTTTTCGGGAGGACTGAAATAATGGCAATCAAGGACAAAATTAAATCGGTAAAGAACTTCTTTATGAAGTCAGGCAAAAGAAATCTTATCATCGCGTGCGCGGTGGTTCTGATCGGTGTTGCGGTCTGGGCGAATTGGCTCTTTTTCTCTAAAAACGACGACGGATTTGACTACAGCGGCAGCACGGGAATGTCGGGCGATCTTGACAACAGCAAAAACCCCACGTCAGGCGAAGACGAAACGGGCTCGGGAAACGTGTCTGCGGACAGTTACTTCTCCACGATGCAGGTGAGCCGTCAAAGATCTCGTGACGAGGCGCTTGAGGTACTTTACGCTATCATCGACAACGCAAATGCAACCGAGGAGGTAAAGGCAGAGGCGGCGGCAGAGGTCGCACTGATCGCTGAGTCGATCCAGCAGGAAGCTTACATAGAGGCGGCAGTTGGCTCGCAGGGCTATGAGAATTGCGTGGCTGTGGTCAGCAACAATACGGTCAGCGTGGTCGTTCAGTACGACGGCAAGCTTTCCTCGACCCAGCTCGCGCAGATCAACAGCGTGGTCTACGAGTACACGGGAGTCGAGCCTGTGAATATTACCATTATCACCAAGGCGTGATTTGATTTGGGGGCTTCTCGGAGAAGTCCCCGATTTTAATTTTTCGAATACTTTTGGGCAAAAAACAAAAAAAACTGCAAACGAACAAGCCGTGCTTTGCATAGAATGTATCGAGAATTAAGCCAAAAAGGAGACACTTTATGCAACACGAATATTTTGCCGCTTCAAACTCATCGGAGGGTTTTAAAAACTACTATCCCGAGGTCTTCGGGCGCGCCGACCGACTCTACGTGATCAAGGGCGGTCCGGGCACGGGAAAGTCAAGCTTTATGAAAAAATGCGCCGAGAACGCGAAGAAAAACTCTCTTGAGGTCGAGTATTATTATTGCTCGTCCGATCCGCGCTCGCTCGACGGTGTCTTGATGCTGGGGGACGAGAATATCGGAATAATTGACGGCACGTCACCGCACGTCTGGGAGCCCGTCAACCCGGGCGCGCGTGAGGAAATAGTCAATCTCGGGCAGTTTTGGGATCCAAGACTGCTACGGCTTCAAAAAAACGAGATCTTTTCGCTCTCAAACAAAAAAAGCGCCGCTTATAAGCGGGCTTACGATTATTTGCGGTCGTGCGGAAATCTGCGGGCGGTGAGTGACTCGCTCCTTCGTAAGTTCGTCGATCGCGAGAAGATGCAGGCGGCGGCTGATCGGCTCGTGCGCTCGCTCGATCTGCCTCGGGGGACTGCGACCGTCCTTCCGTCGCTGCTTGACGCGATCGCGATGACGGGAAAATTCAGCTTTGACAGTTTCCGTGTAAGTGCCGATAATGTGATCTTGGTCGACGATTTCTACGGCGTCGGAAAGCTCTTTCTCGGCGCGCTTTTGCGGTCACTCTCGTCGGTTGGCGAGACCGTGCGCGTAGCGTTCGATCCCGTCGACTCCCGACTTGTAAACGGACTTTTCCTTGAGGACAGCAAGATCGCATTTCTGCTTTGGAACAAGGACAATACGCCGAGCGACGAGGGCAGGATCGTCAACGCAAAGCGCTTCGTCGACGTCGAAAAATTGCGCGTGATAAGGGGAGAATTGCGTTACGCCACAAGGCTTTACGGTGATTGTCTTGACGGCGCTCTGCACGCGCTGAGTGAGGCGAAGGTCTACCACTTTTTGCTCGAGGACATCTACAAAAACGCGATGGACTTCAAGGCGCTGAACGATTTTACATACGATTTTATCGGCAAAATGTCGCTGTAAACGCAAAAAATCGCTTATGATAACCATAAGCGATTTTTCTATTTATAATCAATTATTTCTGCGGATCGAGGTACTTCCACGCGCCGACGATGTAGTTGATTCCCGAATGAATGGTCAGATAGATCATCAGAACCGTCGTAACGAGCGTGATCGGTGCAAAGCCGAGAAGCTGAATATTTGCGCCAAGCGCCGAGTAAAGCACGGGCTCGATTATCGCCGCACAGATCGCTACGATCTGCGTGACCGTCTTGAGCTTGCCGAGCATATTCGCCGCGATAACGACCTTTTCCTTACCCGATGCCGCAACAAGCCTGATGCTCGTGACCGCAAGCTCGCGGAATACGACTACCACAAGCGCGAAGAAATAAAGCGTGAACATTCTGATATTGCCCGCGTTCGTGAAGAGTATGCACAGCATCGCGCCAATGACCATAAACTTGTCCGCAAGCGGATCGAGAAACTTGCCAAAGTCGGTGACAAGATTGTATTTTCTCGCGATCTTGCCGTCAAGCATGTCGGTCAAGGATGCCGCGATGAATAAAAACGCACCCGCAAGCGTCAAAATCGTGTCTACAAGCGGTTCAAATTCGGTAAATACGGGCAGTAGCATTACTACCATAAATATCGGTACCATTATCAGTCGCAGTACCGACAACTTGTTCGGAAGATTCATTTTCATTTTCTTGGTTGCCTTTCTTTTATTGTTGGTTTGGGAAGTTAGCGTGTGCAAAGGATTTCTTGGGGTGCCTTTTGAAAAAGGCGCCCCAAACCCCGCGAAAACTTCCTGTATTTTGGGTTCTAACTAAGGTGAAATGACGCTGATTTTTCGGCAAGCCGAAAAAGTCAGCCTACTGAGATAATA
>JAZSGD010000242.1:0-5786 GCA_045532555.1 Eubacteriales bacterium
TAAAACGGCGAAGAAAAAAACAAATTATCTTATTGAAGTTTTTTGCCGAGCTTTTTCTCAAAAAAGCTCGCCGCCGGAGGCACGCATCCCTCCCCGATAAATCAAGATTTGAAACACGGTTGAGCGGGCGATCAATGATCGCCCCTACGAGTTTATACCTCTGCACTCTGCATTTTGCACTTTTCTCGCACTCTGCACTCATCTCCCCCCAAAAAAAGAAAAAGCCCCCGTGGGAGCCCTGCGCCGTCAAATCTATCCTCAAAATCAGAAATAGCCCTTGATCCCGATTTCTTTACACCGCGACCAAGGGCTATTTCTGTTCACTCTTGATATCTATCATCTTTTTTTGCTTTCCTCTCTTTCTTTGTCTACCATTTGCTCCCGCATCAATACAACGCCTAAAACACTTTTTTTCAATCATTCAATGCTCAACCGTGAGCTCCAGTCTGTTTTCCCTGTATCTCTCTGCTGCAAAAGGCGAAAAATTTTGGCTTTTAAGAATTCTTGAATCCGAACAATTAAAATACTTACTTAAGTTTACCATTCTTCTATATAAAATCTATATAAATGCGTAACACCGCCGTGTATTTTGTTCTTATTCAATTTTCAATTACTTACTTTCTTTCACGTCCACACGTGTCCGAATTCAGCTTCTTCAAAGCCCGGGGGTCAGATTCTCATTGGATCGTACCTTCCTTTTTTAAGATTAGAATCGTTCGGTTCTTATGCTTCCATTGGACCGTACCTTCCTTTCTTGTGTCTATATTATAGCATGTTCCGGTATGGTTTTCAATAGGCAAACTGTCAAAACTTCACAATAAATTTTTGTTTATTTCGCAGAATTTATGCACAATGCCCACAAACCCCTTGACAAGCCGCTCAAAGTGTGATAAAATAATAGTGTTGTGGTGCAAGAAACAGTCTTGCGCTTTTTTATTTTAATTACGTATTGAATTTATAACTTAAAAGTGATACAATTATATTATCAATAAAAAAGGCAGTAAAACATGGAACTCGAAATAATTTTAGGTATAATTTTAGGAATAGCCGCGCTTGCGGCAATACTCGCACTTATAACCGCGTACGTCTGCTTCAGACTGACTTTTTATTCACAGCGCGTAAAAAGAAGCAATGATCCCGACGATATCGTTATCCCCGATGGCGACGTTTACGAGGCATTCCGCCCCGAAATTGAAAATTGGACAAGACAGATGCGCGCCCTACCGCAGCAAGATGTGGAGATAACCTCCTTTGACGGACTCAAGCTCCGCGGAAAGTACTACGAGCAAGAGCCGGGCGCACCGATAGAGATACTTATGCACGGATACAAGGGCGACTGTGAGCGCGACCTCTCGGGCGGCATCTTCCGTTGCTTCGCACTTGGCAGAAACGCCCTGCTCGTAGACCACAGAGCAAGCGGACGAAGCGAGGGTAAGGTCATAAGCTTTGGTATCAATGAAAGCCGTGACTGTGTTGCGTGGGTCAACTACGTCATAGGAAACATAAACCCGAACGCTAAAATATTTATTGGCGGCGTGTCGATGGGTGCTTCAACCACACAGCTCGCCTGCGCGCGCGGGCTGCCTGAAAACGTCGTAGGACTTCTTTCCGACTGCGGATACTCCTCCGCAAAAAGAATAATCAAGAAGGTCATCTCCGAGATGCACCTTCCCGCGGATTTCTTTTACCCCTTTGTTAAGCTCGGTGCTAAAATATTCGGCCACTTTGACCTCGAGGAGATATCCCCGGAGGACGCGATGAAGCAATGCACGCTCCCGATAATCTTCCTTCACGGCGACGCAGACGACTTCGTCCCATTTGAGATGAGCGAGGAAAGCTATAATGCCTGCGCCTCAAAGCACAAAAGGTTGGTCAAAATAGAGGGCGCTGGACACGGCCTTGCCTTCCCTGCCGCACAGGAAAGATACGTCAGGGAGGTCGCCGACTTCTTTGCCGAAGCCCTGTCGGAAAATAAATAAAAAGAAAAAAGAGCTTGTTTGCACAAGCTCTTTTTTGTGTAATCAGCAAAAGCCCCGGTATTCTTTTTGAACATTGGAATAGCTTTCCAAATTACCTATATCATAGCGTCTGCCGGGCATTTCCATTGCGTGAACGGGCGTCTGAGTGCAAAGCCAGGCAATATAGCTCCCGGGAGCATCAACACCGCATCCACTGTCGATCCCCGCCTTGACAAGCTTTGCATCGGTTTTTGTGTAGTAATAGAATGGGGGGCAGCACCAGTTGGATTTAGGAGAAGCAGGCTTTTCTTCCATGCCGATAATAACATCGTTGTCACCAATTGATACAACGCCACACTTTTGAAGCCTCTTTTCATCACCCTCAAAATAACGCATGATGCAGGATGTCTTTTTTTCTTCGGCATAGCGCAGGAATTTTGTAAGGCTAAAATCAAGCAGATTGTCACCTGCGATGACCAACATATCGTCGTCAAGTGATAGCTCGTCGATTGCAAATTGAATATCTCTTACCGCGCCAAGTCTTGTTTCGTTGGAACCGGTGCCATCGTCCACAACGCATATTTTCTGCGTCTTTGTTTTTGCCCAATCCTCAAAATGTGTAGCAAACTTATGGTTGGATATGACCACGTATTCGTCAACAAGACCCGCGGAGTCAATATCATCAACAAGCCAGTCGAGTATGGTCTTGTTCCCAACTTTCAAAAGAGGCTTGGGGTAGTTTTCTGTCAATGGATAGAGGCGAGTTGCGTACCCTGCCGCAAGGATCAAGCATTTCATATTCAGTATCTCTTTTCCTTTTAATGTTTGACGCCGTCTGCACTCTTGCATACGTGCGCGGAGTACTTACCCTTAAGCGACGGAAAGGCTTCAAGGTATTTGCGTGTAACGCTCTCAACTATAAGCTCTTCCTTTTCAGGATCAATAATAGCCATACAGCAGCCTTTGAATCCTGCGCCGGAGAAACGTCCGCCGTATATTCCGTCGGTTTCGGTCATTATCTCGTAAAGCTTTACAAGCTCCGGGGAGCCTGTTTCCCAGTTGTATATAGAGGAGTGCCCGCTTTCAAAGCAAAGGCGGCCGAATTCCTCAATGTCGCCGTGGCGCCATGCCTCTGCTCCCTTTTGTACGCGATCAAATTCGGCATACCAGTGCTCGGCGCGTTTGTGCCACGTGGCGGGAAGTATGTCCTTAAATTCCTCGTAAACGCTACGCGGAACGTCGCGGAGATTAGTTTCAGTAAATTTGCCGTATTCCATGCCGGCAAAGGCCTTGAGCGCGTATGCCGCACTTCTGCATTCATCAACTCTCATATTGAAGTCCGATCCTGCAAGGCTTCGTTCAAGTCCGGAGAAGAAAATGGCAATTTTATAAGGCTTCATATTTGGATGTGTGGGGATAAGCTCGTAGCTGTCGTCCTTCATGTCCATGTAAAGCAGATGATCCTTTTTGCAATATACCTCGCAGGATTGGTCGAGCTTTCCACAGGAAACCCCTACGTATTTGTTCTCCGCCTCAAGTGCAAGCTGTATCAGCTCGGTTTCGGTAAGAGAAATACCGTTCATGTCTGCAAGCGCGGAGAGAAAGGTTATTATCACCGCTGCAGAGGAGGAAAGACCGCCAATAGGCAGTTCGCCCCCGATAATTGCACAAATACCTCGGCGAAGAGGATAGCGACGGTCTAAAGCGATTGTTGCTCCGCGCAAATGGTCAGCCCAGTCGTTCTGCTTTGTGGTGGGAGTGGACGCAACGTGCCATTGCGCGCGTTTGCTGAACTGTAGAGATCGGATCTCAATGATACCGGTTTCCTTGGGGCCGTATGCGATATGTATGCCCTTGTCAATTGCAATGCCCGTGATCTTTCCGAGCTGATGATCGCTGTGTGCGCCGATGGGGCAAACGCGATACGGTGTAAAAGCCATTGCCGCGGGGGGGCGCTTGTAGAGATTTTCAAACGTTTGATAAACGGTATTTTTCATAAAAAACCCCGAACGGGATCTGCATCCCGTGTTTTCCGTAAAATTTTATAAAATAGGAACACAATATATATTAATTATACGATATTGGTGTAGACTTGTCAAGTGCGATTTGTGGGGAAATAGGTCTTGGAGATCTGTCGGATTCTTTGGGATTGCGGTATATGTCGACACAAAATAAAAGGCCGTCCTGTTGGGATACTTGGACTCGGAGTCTTCACGTGCGTTAAAATTTAAGATTTCTCAAAGCGATTTGCCGCACGTCGAATAGGCAAGGAAACCTTGCCTAACGGGTTCAGAGTCGTGGAGTTATACGATAAAATAAAAGACCGCGTCAACGACACGGGCAAGATTGCTTCAGGGACTCAGAACCCTCATGTGCGTCAAAGTGTATTATTAATCAAAGGGTTTTAACGCACATCGAATAGGAGAGAGCGATGCTCCCTCCTAGCGGGTTCAGAGTCGTGGAGTTATACGATAAAACAAAAGACCGTGTCGTTGACACGGTCAAAATTGCTTCAGGGACTCAGAACCCTCATGTGCGTCAACGTGTATTATTAATCAAAGGGTTTTAACGCACATCGAATAGGAGAGAGCGACGCTCTCTCCTAGCGGGTTCTGAGTCGTGAAACATACAAGATAAAGAAAAACAGGGTAGCCTTGCTACCCTGTTTTTCTTTATGGTGCACCTTCAGGGACTCGAACCCGGGACCCACTGATTAAGAGTCAGTTGCTCTACCAACTGAGCTAAAGGTGCAAGTGGCTCCCCCTGTTGGGCTTGAACCAACGACCCCATGATTAACAGTCATGTGCTCTACCGACTGAGCTAAGGAGGAATAAGTGAATGAAATGAACGTTTCTCCTGCAGCGCAGTCGGTAGCAAAACTCAGCTTGCTGAATTTATTCGACATGAGCTAAGGAGGAATAAGTGAACGAAGTGAACGTTTCTCCTGCAGCCAGTCGGTAGCAAAACTCAGCTTGCTGAGTTTATTCGACATGAGCTAAGGAGGAATATCTAAAAATGTGTAAACAGCTAACCCTTTTGAGATTAGCTGTTTAATGTTGGCAATGAGCTATCTTTCCGGTCCGTCGCCAGACAAGTATTTTCGCCTCAGCAGAGCTTAACTTCTGTGTTCGGAATGGGAACAGGTGGACCCTCTGCGGTAAAAGCACCAACTATGTGTCAGCAATGAGCTATCTTCCCGGTCCGTCGCCAGACAAGTATTTTCACCTCAGCAGAGCTTAACTTCTGTGTTCGGAATGGGAACAGGTGGACCCTCTGCGATAAAATCACTGACTATACGCTCTCGCGTATCTTTCCAATCGAAAAAGGTAAACGCCTGAGTCAAAAACTCGAAACTCAAACTTTCCTTTTGAACTCCTTTTGTGTACCGACCGTAGCTGTGGTCGGGTGTTGTCGTTGTGGACAACTTAGGAGGTTCAAGCCCTCGGTCTATTAGTATCGGTCAGCTGAACGTATTACTACGCTTACACCTCCGACCTATCAAACTTGTAGTCTGCAAGTGACCTTACTCATTTAAAATGATGGGATATCTAATCTTGAAGCATGTTTCACGCTTAGATGCCTTCAGCGTTTATCAAGACCGTACGCGGCTACCCAGCTATGCCCTTGGCAGAACAACTGGTGCACCGGAGGTACGTCCGACCCGGTCCTCTCGTACTAAGGTCAGCCCCTCTCAAATATCCAACGCCCACGACAGATAGGGACCGAACTGTCTCACGACGTTCTGAACCCAGCTCGCGTACCACTTTAATCGGCGGACAGCCGAACCCTTGGGACCTTCTCCAAGCCCCAGGATGTGATGAGCCGACA
>JAZSGD010000005.1:0-13048 GCA_045532555.1 Eubacteriales bacterium
CGCCCGCGCCTTTGCGATGTTATCCCATTACTCACCCCAGAATGAAAAAAAAAAAACACCCATAGGTGTCTTTTGCATTCTGGGGTGAGTAATGGGATTCGAACCCACGGCCTTCAGGGCCACAACCTGACGCTCTAACCAACTGAGCCATACCCACCATCGTGGCGTGCCTTGAGGGACTCGAACCCCCGACCTACTGCTTAGAAGGCAGTTGCTCTATCCAGCTGAGCTAAAGGCACAAAACTAATGCCACGTAAGGCGATTGCCATACACGGCATTAAATAAATGGAGCGAGTGATGGGAATCGAACCCACGCGACCAGCTTGGAAGGCTGGGATTCTACCATTGAACTACACTCGCACATATTCAATTTCGACGGTCTTTTTTCAACCGCCTATATATCATACCACAAACAGAGGAGTTTGTCAATACTTTTTTTCAATTTTTTTCAAATTTTTTTCGCGCTTCAAAAAAGGCAAAAACGCTGTTTTCTCATAGAAAAGCTGTCACGCGAGCAAGCCCGCGTGACAGCCGTCAATTTTTTAATTGATCGGATTCGTATTATTTAGCGAGGTCGATCTCAACGTTCATAACGGTTGCGAGACTTTCAAGCTTTTCTGCAAGCTCGTCACCGCCGCCGTTTTCAACGTAGTAGTTTTCAAGCGCATTCGAAACGGTCTCCTGCTCTTTATCGCTCGAGTAGTTTACACCGTACGGGTTATCTCCACCCTCAGCCGTGGTGTTAACGGTCTTCATAACAACGTCGGAATTGACCATCTGACCGATGAACTCCTCGGGAGTCGCGTCTATCGAGCCCTTAGAATCTTCGGTGTTGAATATTGCACCGTCATTCGCACCAGTCATTGCAAGCGCGATAACCTGGCTGACCGCCTCTGCCTCGGAGGACACCTCAGCGTCGGTAGGATTGCCTTCCTTGAACTCTGCCATATTGTTGATAAGATCGCTAAGCGAATCAGATACGGTATCGGCTTTTTCTACGCTGCTGTTGAATCCGTTTACCACGCTTCCTGTAATTATAGAGGTAAGCATGTCAGCGTTGTTAGTGTTGACGTTCTTAATCATGTTTTCAACGCTCTTTATCTTTTCTTCCTTAGTAGCGTTCGTATCAGCACTGATCTTGACTGCGTCAACGGTACTTGCTACCGCGCCCGTAGCACTTGCAAATCCGTCTTTTTCGCCAAGCGCGTGAGAGTTGATATTATCTGCGATAGCGGTCAGATCCGCACGGGACAAGCCAAGCTTTTCAACCAGCGTTTCAGACTGCATGATAGCAGACAGAAGCTTACCCGTAAACTCCGCACCGAATATGTCGGACTCCTTCATATCGTCAAGCACTCCGCCGATCTTTTCGAATATCTCGGTTACGTTGCTTGAATCGAAGCCTTCGTCAGAGGTCATAGACAAAAACTCTCCGAACATTTCACCAAGCTTCTCTGCCTCTGCCTTTACGTCCTCGCACTCACCGTAAGCGGTCATAACCTCGAAGATCTCCTCAAGGGTTATATACGTGGACTTCATGCTCTTTGCCGAGTAAAGCGTTGCCGCATCGTCGAAATTCACGCCGTTTACTCCGCAGGTATAAGCCGCGGAATTGCGATAGTTGTCAACGTTGTAATTTCTAAGAGTTACACCGTTGACGGTTATCGAACCGTCGTTATTGATAACTATACCATCTTTCTTCGAGCTCGAAAGATTAACAAGTCCGCTGTTTGCTGCGTTTGCGGAAGAATCATCTCCGCTTGCCGCCGCGTAAAGTGCAAAGAATTCCTTGACGTCTGCACCTTCAACGTTTCCGTTATTGCCAAGATCCGCGAGTATTCCCTGTGCAACAGACTCAAGCGCCTCGCCTTCGGCCGCAACACCGTAATTGCTGAGTGCCTTTTCAAGACCGTCTGCGACTGCGGTGTATCTGTCGTCTCCAGACATACCGTAAGTATCATTCATAACGGATGCGATCTCATCCATCAGAGCGTCATATCTTTCATCTGCGTCGTTGGGAATTCCGAGAGCAGTTGCAAGAGTTCTCAGACCAAGACGGGTAACCTCATCTGCCAAGGGATACATACGCTCGTTCTCACCGATCACTTCGAGCATTTCGGTGATTATCGTTCCGTCGTTGATCTTCTCGAGAATATCGTCACTCTCATCGCCCGAAAGCATATCGTGCTTTGCCAATACGCCGAGCATATCTACTACTGTGCGCATATCGGTCACTACCGTATCCTTATTGGTGGTGGCAACTATCTCAAGCATCGTATCTATAATAGGATCAAAGAGCTCGCCTGCGCTGATCTTTTCCATTCCCATAAAGTTCTCGCCGTTAAGCCATCCATCTGCCGCATCAGACAGAACGCCTGCAAGCACGCCGCGGATAAGCGGAGATTTGTCAAGCTCGTCAAGAGCCTCGCCTATCTCCTGCGTCTTCTCTTCGTCTATGGTTTCAAGATCTTCGCCAACCTCGCCCAGCTTATTGATAAGCGAAATTATTACGTTGACGTCTTTTCTCAAATATACCTTCTCACCCTGGTATCTCTCGTTTGCAAGACCGTCGTAGAGAAGCTCGTAGCCCATGACCTTGAAGCCCTTGTAAGCATCCTTGACCGAAGGCAGCTCGACGTTTTCTTCGTCTTCAAAGTCAGCCTCACCGTCTTCCTCGTCATCTGCCTTAGCCTCGACGGCAGCAACCGCATCTATAACGTCCGCGCCAACCATGATCGTTCCGACAACGGGAACGAGAGTGAAAAGCGCCACGAGAAGACCCGTTGCAACACCTACACCCGCGCCGCCAAGACGCTTTGCCACACCCGAAACACCGTTAAGTATCGGGATAAGCTTGGAAATTATCGACACAACTATGCACAGAATAGTGGAGAGCACGGAGTAGACTGCAGTAAAGAATATCGGCTTGATCATCATAGCGACATAGTACAGGAGCGCTTCTCCGATGCTTCCAAGCTCCATAAATGAGCCCTCTGCACCGCTTTGGTTTATTTTGTCTATAATAGACTTTACGAGTCCGGACGAGGGACTGCATACTATAGACGTGATTATCGCGGCAAGTATCGCCGAAATCACGATAGCAACAAGCGCCGCAAGACGCTTTTTGAGTCCTCCGATAAGACCCATGACAACGTTGATTATGACTATCACAGCGATAACGCCCGTTAAGGCTAACGGGATTATACCGGTCAAAATAGGCATAATTTCACTCATAATGAATTACCAACCTTTCAAAAGTTATATAATGCATAACATTACATTCTAATTATAACTCTTAAGGAAGAGAATGTCAAGGGTTTTGGTAAAATTACCGCCGATTTCATTTTTTATACTCTGTTTCTGATATAATGCTTGGCATAAAGTGTAAACGCAGCCTCCGCCTCCGCGCTGAGTTTCGTATACTCGCCGTAATTCCCTGCCGTGAATTCGATCATCGCCGCAAGATACAAAACGTATACCCTCGCGTACGCATCGGGCACGGTCAGCTTATCATTCTCGCTCTCGGGAAGCTTTACGCTCTCGGGCGATTGCTTGTAAATCTCGCACAGCACCCTGCCCTCAATATCTCCGATCCAGCGTATTTTTACGTCGTCGCATATCTCGTTGGGCTTCATCGCATCAACCGTTGCAAGCAAATTTTCTACCGTCATTTTTCGTCCTCCTTTCTTTTTTATTTTATTCTTGGGGAGTTTTTGGAAAAACCTCCCCAAACCCCTCAAAACTTCCTGTAAAAAGGGTCAAAGGGCTTTTTTCACCTTCAATGAAATGACAAATTGGTCATTTTTCAAGCTTCATCACCTCAAAACCTAAACCGTCTGTCTTATCTCTTTCCTAGGGGAAGTTTTGAGGGTTCCAAGGGAACTTTTTCAAAAGTTCCCTTGGCGCGTCCCCTTGGCGCGTCCCCTTCGCTCTCCCTCTCGCATCTATTGTACCATAAAAAATGAAATAAAAAGAGCCCCCCGAACGAAAAATTCGGAGGGCTCAAAAGTCCTTATGTTAAAAGGGGAAATGATGATTTATCAGATAGTGGCAAAAACGGGGAGACCGTCCTTGTATTCGGGATAGCACTCGCCCTTGATAAGCGGGAGAATATAGTTGAGGCACTCGTCGGTGACGTGGTTACCGCGCTCGTTGATAAAGTGCTTGGGGACGAATTTGGTCTTATTTGCGATAAGGTCGATGTCCATGTGACCGTAGACCGACGAATAGGGCTCGCCCGGATCGTTGTCGCGGAGAATGACCATCATCTCGCGGCTGACTCCCTGCACCGCCGCCGTAACTGCGGCAGAGCCGACACCGAACGACTCCTCGATATCGCACTTGGAGGCGATATGAGCCGCGCATCTCTGGGGAAGATTGAGCTCGATCGAGCGCACCTTACAGCCGAGATTATCCTTGATAGCAAGCTCGAGCGCCTTGCCCGTGCCCGAGAGGTATTTGTGACCGAAAGCGTCGACCGCGCCACTCTGTGCAGACTCACCGACAAAGGTGCCGTCCGCCATTCGCAGTCCCTCGGAGACCGCTACGACGATATTCGGCTTTTTCTCAAGCGCAGCCGAGAGATCCTCGAAAAATTCGTCCATATTGAAGTCTCTTTCGGGGAGATAAACGAGATCGGGAGAAGGCAAACCGAGCACCCTTCCAAGCTCGCTCGAAGCGGTAAGCCAGCCCGCGTCACGTCCCATGATCTCGACCACCGTGACCGCCTTGACGGTATAAACGGCAGTATCGCGAAGGATCTCCTGCATAGTGACCGAAATATACTTTGCCGCCGAGCCAAAGCCGGGGGTGTGATCGGTTCCCAGCAGGTCGTTGTCAATAGTTTTGGGCACACCGATAATTCTGACCTCGTAGCCGCACTCGGTCGTATACTTCGAGAGCTTTGCCACGGTATCCATCGAATCGTTGCCGCCTATGTAGAAGAAATATCTTATATCGTACTTTTGGAATATCTCGATAATGCGCTCGAAGGTTGCCTTATAGTCCTTGTCCTCTTCCTTGGGAAGCTTTTTGCGGCAAGAGCCGAGAGCTGCCGCAGGTGTGCGCTTGAGTCGTTCAAAATCTGCTCTTTCGGTGAAGAGCTCGTTGAGAAGAACGAGTCTGTCCGCAAGCAGACCGTCGATACCGTTTCTCATTCCGTAGACCTTGTCGATACAATCCGCATTCATCGCTCCGCTGATAACTCCCGCGAGCGTAGCGTTTATTGCCGTGGTCGGTCCGCCCGACTGACCTACTATCGCATTTCCGTGTAAAATTGCCATGTCTTTATCTCCTTTTTTACGTTCTGTTTTTATTATCTCTTAAAACGCGATTGAGCAACGCGTTGATCGGTCTTGATATTGCAGTCACGGCGATTATGCCGATCGCAAGACCCGAAGCCACAAGCAAAGCTTCCTTTCCGTACTGCGAAAACATTGCCATATCCGAGCTGACAGCGCCGAGCATCGTGTAATAAAGCTTGCCTCCCGGCACAAGAATTATAATACCGGGGATTATCATTATCGTAACGGGCGTTTTGATAATACGCGCCATCACGTATGAATAAAGCGTCGTTACGCTCGAACCGATAAGCGAAGCTATAAACAGTCCTCCGCCAAGCGCCGTAGTGGTGTCGTATGCAACGCAACACAAAAACGACGCGATCAGCACCCAAACTAAAACTCGTTTTTCAACGTTGAAGGCGAATGCAACTCCAAGCGTTCCAATCATTGCCGCAAGCATCATCAAAGCGCCCTTTATGATCTCTTCCGTTATCATACCGCGCCTCCAAATATAAGTATTGCCACCGCGTATCCGCAGGCGATCGCGACCGCATCAAGCAGAGCCGTGCAGAGCCTGAACAAGCCTGACATTATATCTCCGCCGAAAAGATCTCGCAGGGAGTTAGTCAGCACCATACCCGGCACCACGTTCATTATGTCGCCTATAATTATCATATTTACGTTGCAGTTAATGCCTGTCCGTCCGATCAACAGAGCTCCGACTCCGCCCATAAAGCAAACGATGAATTTAGCCACGATGGCATTCATTTTCGATCTGCTGAGCAGACTGAGTACCAGCCACATCGGGAGCGCGATCAGAGCAGAAAGCGCACCGTCAACCAAGCTGCCGCCGAAATACCAGGCAAAGCCGAACGAGATCAGCGCCGCACCGACGATCTGCTTGATCACGCCCACACTGCTCGATCTCTCTGCCTCGTCAAGCAGGGCGAGACACGCCTCCTTGCTTGGCTTCATTGCGCAGATGCGACGTGACAGTGCGTTAAGCTTGGCAAGTCTGCCAAGATTATTCACTCCAACGTCGGACACACGACGGAATGCGGTCTTATCTCCATTTCCAAAGTCTGCCGTAAGTATTATCATTGAAAGTATCGCATCGACGTCGACCGCCACCGCGCCGTACGCCGTGCAGATGCGACTGATCGTCTCCTCTGCTCTGTGCACCTCGCCGCCGCACATCAATATGCGTTTACCCATTTCGATCGCGATAAACACCGCGTCGTCACTTGAAATAACGGTTTTCTCGGCGATCTTTTCCGCCTCGACTTCGGTGATATCGTCAAGGGTCATATCTTTTTCCATAAGCTATTCTCTTTTACAGTTTTGGTTTTATTCTTCAGCGTTTTCGGGTCTCTGGCAGCTCACGGTGTAGATCGAAACGTCGGTATAGACCTCGCCGTCTATTTGAAGATCGCGCGGCTCGTCGAACTCGACGGTCACGTCATATCCCTCGAAGATCTCGACCATCTCGGTGTGCTTGACGTGATTACCCTTGAATACCTTAAGAAACACAGCGAGAGTTTTCGGCTTCGAGCCGCCGTGCATAGCCATTACGCTGACCTTGCCGCTTTCTCTGTTCTGGCTGGGAGCGATCATCATTCCGCCGCCGAAATATTTGCCCTTCATAGTCGAGATCGCCCAAAGATCAGTATATTCGTGCGTTTCTCCGTCCACGGTCACTCTGCCCGTCGGACGCTTGTACTTGCGAAGCAGCTGATCGAGTGCGATCGTGGTATAGTTCGCTTTCTTTTTGTTGGTCTTTGCCTTGAACTCCTCAACACCGCGGCAAACCGCGCCGTCGACTCCGAGTCCGACACCGTTAAGACAGCGCCTCTTTTCTCCCTTGATATCTACCTCGGGCAGATTTTTGAGATATTCACGGATATCAATGAGATTATCGCTGCCCTGCTGACCGATGTCGTTGAGAAAATCGTTGCCCGTGCCCGAACGGAGCGCGTAGACCGCGCAAGGAAATTCGAGTCCGTACGCGTTGTTTGCAAAGTGGTGGAGCGTGCCGTCACCGCCGCAGATCAGCACTCTGTCGTCTGACGAAAGGCTCTGACAGAACGCGGGGACGTCAAGTCCGATAAGACTGACCTTTCTTACTCCTCTTTTTTCAAGCTCCTCGGCTCCGGGGACTATATTGAGGTCGTTATTCTCGTTATTTGCTTTGGGATTGTACAAAATATAATTCATTGCGCACCTTTTATTCCGTTTCGTTTTGATTTTCCTGCTTCTTTTTGGTTCTTCTGCTCTTTGCCGCCCGAAGCTCCTCGAGGGAGAGAGAAAGCGCATCGAGCCTTTCCTCGAGCCTTGCGATCTCCTGCGAGACCGGGTCGGGAATGTGAATCTGATCGAGGTCGTCAACGCGTCTGCCCGCCTGTCTTACGACCTTTGCGGGAATTCCGACTGCGGTGCTGTTGCTTGAAATGTCCTTTAGTACCACGGCATTTGCCGCGACCTTGCTGTTATCCTCTATTTTTATAGGTCCGAGTACCTTTGCGCCCGCGCCTACAAGCACGTTGTTTCCAAGCGTGGGGTGGCGCTTGCCGATATCCTTGCCCGTACCGCCAAGAGTTACTCCCTGATAGAGCGTGCAGTTATCGCCGATCTCTGCGGTCTCGCCGATAACGACTCCCATGCCGTGATCTATCACAAGACCTTTTCCGATCGTCGCTCCGGGGTGGATCTCAATGCCCGTAAAGAACTTTGCCGCCTGACTCACCGCGCGTGCCGAAAAGGTATGACCGCTGACGTAAAGCTTATGCGAAACTCTGTACGCCAAGATCGCGTGGAGTCCCGAATAGAGCAGGACTATCTCGGCATCGCTCTTTGCCGCGGGGTCTCTTTGTTTGATCGCAGCGACGTCGCTTTTTATCTCCTTTTTCACAGCGAGAACGGCTTTGCCTAACGGAGTTTTCGCCGCCGCCTTCAAAAATTCATTGTAAGTCATATGATACCTCAATAACAACCAAACAATAATTCATTATAATTATATCATACCCCGCGCCTTCCGTCAACAGAATTTTTCAAAATCTTGGAGGCTTTTTTCGACAATTTCCTATATGAGCACAGAAAAACGCGGAGAAGGAAGCTTCTCCGCGTTTGGTTTTTCGGTTATTAATAATCGTAGTTAATACCAAGATCAGCTATTGATCTTGACTTGGCAAGATTTTCCTCGTTGATCTTGATCTTCGAGAGCGTATCTGCGATCCTTATATTGAAAAGATCGTTTATGATGTACGCGTCAAGCGACGAGAACCAGCTCTCATATCCCTCCTCGGTATATTTGCCTTCCTCGAGATCGTATTTCATTATGACGTGGTAGCCCGCGTCACTCTCGTAAAACGCTATCTCTCCGACCTTCATTTCCTTAAGCATATCAAGGATATCCGAAAGATACTCAACGTCGCCCGTATATCCGGCGCTTTCAAGCTCGCTCAGATAATATTCGTCGTCATATTCGTCGGCAGCGCCGAGCACTAGCGCGTTTTCGTCGATCTTCGCTTCAAAAGCGGCAAAATTGCCCTCTGCCAAGCTATCCGCAAGCTCCTTTGCAAGCTGCTCCTGCTTTGCGATCTCCTCGTCGGTGTAGTCGTACTGAATCGGGTTGCCCTTTTCGTCCAGAACGACCTTTGGCTTGCCGTTTTCGGTATCGTAGACCACGTTGCCCTCGACGTCAAAATACATCGGCTGACCGAAGGAATCCTTTATCCTCGCGCCGTCCTCACCGTACGCATAGCTTCCCTTTTCGGTGTCGTAGATCGGTTTGCCCGTCTCCTTGTCGAAATAGACCATATTGCCGTAATCGTCGTGCTGATACTTATAGTAGAACTTTGCTAAAAGCACCTGCTTGAAGCAATAGTAATTTTCTTTGAAATATTCCTCTCTTACCGAGTCGGCGATCAGCTTACCGCCGCCGAAAAGGTGAGCAAGCAGATATTCGTACTTCGCTTCAATGATATAGCACTCGCGCAAAGTCTCGGTGTCGACTCCGTACGGTGCGATCAGCTCGTTGAAGGCGCTCTCATCCCCGTCGCCGTCGTAGTCAACGTAGAACGCGACCTCCTCGTCGATCGCCGCGATAGCCGCTGCGGGCAGAGTCAATCCCATTTCGTCGAAAAGCACTGCAGATGCAAAATATTTCTTGCAGTTCTCGAATATCGACTCGTTATAGTATTCCTCGTAGGTCTGTCCCGTCTTATCTATCTCGGTCGCCCAGAACGAGTCGCTCTTTACGGGATATTTATTTCTCGCAAGCTCTCCCTTCATTCTCGAAAGCATGAATTCATAGAAATAAAGGGGCAGTTTTTCCTCTCCGCACTCAAGCACGGGGTCGGGCACGTCCTTTTTCTCCGAGCAGGATACGCAGAGCGTGACCAACGCGCAGACCGCGAGGGCAAGCGCGAGATATCTTCTCAAAAGGTTCGTCTTTTTCATCGGTTAGTCCTTTACAGTTTGTTTTTTATCAGTAGAGCGTGTTGGTGCCGATCTCGGACATCTTCGAGGCAGTATCGTACACCTCGGTCACGAGCTTGATCTGTGACTCAAACTTTGCGCACTCGGTATCGAAAAGCTCGCCGACAAGATCCTCCATAAAGCCTTCGAAGACATCCTTCTGATCCTCGTCCTCGTAAGCCTTTTCGGGCATCTCGTATTTGCAGATGACGTGATAGCCGTAGTCGGATTCGATGACCTTGCACTCTCCGACCTCCATATCTCCAAGCGCCTTGGTGATATCGTCAAGATACTCGTAGGATTCGCTCTGCAAGCCGTAATAATGCTCCTCGGAATAGAGATACAAGGTCTCTCCCTTGCCACTCATCTCGTCGTATATCTCCGCCATTTCAACGAACGCGTCGATATCTCCGTCGCACGCATCGGCATAGGTGTGGGCATTGTCATAAAGCTCGCCGAGCTTCTCGTCGTCGTAATACTCAACGACGTATTCTCCCTTGTCGTCAACGACGTAGCCAAGCTTACCGTTCTTTTTGTCGTAGGCTATCTTTCCGTCCTCGGTGAAATATTCGTCCTCGCCGAAGATATCCTTGATAGTCTTTCCGTATTCGTCGGTCTGCGTGCTTCCGTTTTCCTTATCGTAGGCGATATGCTTGTGCTTATCGTCGGTATAATAGACGTGATCGCCAAAGCGGTCGGTGTCTATCAGATAGTAATACGACGCAAGATAGATCTGACCGAACGCGACGTATTTTTCTTCAAGATATTCCTGCTTGACCTCGTCGCTGATCAGCTCGCCGTCCTCGCCGTAAAGATGATCCTTGACCATATCTATCTTGGTCTCAAGCAGATACAGATCGCGCAGAATATCGTAGTTCGCGCCAAAGCTCTTGAGCTCGGAGTTGAGCGCGGTCTTTGAGCCCGCACGCTTGACGCACAGAGCCATAAGATCGTCCACAAGCTTCTCTCTCTCCTCGGTCAGAACGAGTCCGTAGCGGTCGAAAAGATACTCTGCGATGATATATCTGCTCGCCTGCTCGAGAACGCTTGTGCGGAAATAGTCGTCGTAGGTCGTGCCGTCGGGCGAGATGACCGTTTTCCAAAAGCTCTCGGAGGCCACCTCGTAGCCGTAGGTCGCCAGCGTGCCCTTCATTCGCGAGAGCATAAACTCGTAGGTGTTGACCGTCAGGCGCTTGTCCGCGAAGGTCATCATAGTCTCGCCCTTGCCGCCGCAGGCGCAAAGCAACACCGCAAGCATACAAAATGCGAGCGCGAGCGCGATAATTTTAACTGATTTTTTCATTATTTAGTCCTTTTTTTAATCAAAAATGGGGATTATTTCGGTTTTTAGCGGATCTTTCTGCGTTTTCGGGCGAAAAATCTGCATCTTAACAATTATACATCATAATTGTTCGGAATTTTTATCCTCATTTTGTACAGTTTCAAGATATTTTTCAAACATTCTGTTAATTATGATGAGAGAATTCTCGCCCGCTTTGAGACGGAGAGTTACGAAGCTCTCACCGACCGAGCCCATCATCACACGGACTCTGCCGCCCATAATAAACGACATCTCCTGCCACATCGGGATATCGAGCTCGTTCTGATAGAAGCGGACCTCACCGTTTATCTCGGTCACCTGACGGATGCCGAGCTCGCTCGCCTGAGACCTGATAAGCGCGACTCGCAAAAGGTTTTCGACCGAGTTCGGCAGCTCGCCAAAGCGGTCGAGCAGCTCGTCGGCGATATCGTCGGCATCGTACTGATTTCGGATCAATGCTATGCGCTTATAAAGAGTCATTCTCTGCCCCGGGTAGCGAACGTAGTTGTCGGGAATGAACGCATCGTGCTCGAAGCTGACCGTACAGTCCTCTCTTTCCTTGGGCTTCTCTCCCTTTTCTTCAAGCACTGCGTCGTTGAGGAGCTTGATATAAAGGTCGTATCCGATCGCCTCAAGGTGACCGTGCTGCTCCGCGCCGAGAATGTTACCTGCTCCGCGAATCTCCATATCGCGCAAGGCTATTCTGAATCCCGCGCCAAACTCGGCATACTCCTTGATCGCCTCGAGTCGCTTTTGCGCGATCTCGCTCAGTCCCTTGTTTTTGGGATAAGTGAAGTACGCGTAGGCGCGGCGCGACGAGCGTCCCACACGGCCTCTGAGCTGGTGGAGCTGGGAGAGTCCGAGACGGTCGGCGCGATCTGCTATCAAGGTATTCGCGTTCGGGATATCGATTCCCGTTTCGATGATCGTGGTGCTGACGAGCACGTCGATCTCACCCGCGAGCATTCTGCTCCAGATCTCCTCAAGCTCGTCCTTGTCCATCTTGCCGTGCGCCACCGTGACTCTCGCCTCGGGGATCTCCTTGGAGATATGCGCGGCGACGTTGTCGATTGACTCGACAAAATTGTGGATATAAAAGACCTGTCCGCCGCGGCGAAGCTCACGTCTGATTGCCTCGAAGATTATAAGGTCGTCGTATTCGAGAACGTAGGTCTGCACGGGAAGTCGGTCGTCAGGCGCTTCGTCGAGAAGCGAGATGTCGCGAATTCCTCCCATCGCCATATTGAGCGTTCTCGGGATCGGCGTTGCCGAAAGAGTCAGCACGTCGACGTTGCCGCCGAGCTGCTTGAGCTTTTCCTTTTGCGCCACACCGAATCTCTGCTCCTCGTCGACGATCAAGAGACCGAGATCGTGGAATTTTACGTCCTTACCGAGTAGCTTGTGAGTTCCTATTATTATATCGGTGTCTCCGCGCTCAAGTCGGCGAAGCGATTGCTCTACCTGCTTGGGTGTGCGGAATCGGGATATCATATCTATATTGACCGCGAAATTTCTCATTCGGCTCTGCGCGGTCTGAAAATGCTGGAGCGCGAGGATCGTTGTGGGCACAAGTATCGCGACCTGCTTGCCCGAAAGCACCGCCTTATATGCCGCGCGGAACGCGACCTCGGTCTTACCGAATCCAACGTCGCCGCAAAGGAGTCGGTCCATCGGAGTGCTTCTCATCATATCCTGCTTGACCTCGGCAATCGCGTCGAGCTGGCAGTCGGTCTCGTCGTAGTCAAACGACTCCTCAAAGCTCCTTTGCATATCGTCGTCGGGGTCAAATGCGTAGACGGGCCGTCTCATTCGCTCGGCGTAAAGCTTGATGAGATCCTTCGCCATCTCACGCACCGCGCTCTTGGCTCTGCCCGTGGTCTTTTTCCACTGCTCGCCGCCCATTTTCGAGAGCTTGACGAGTCCGTCGTCCGAGTGCGCGCCTATATATTTCGATACGAGATCGAGCTTT
>JAZSGD010000221.1:0-18545 GCA_045532555.1 Eubacteriales bacterium
AAAAACAGTCGGACATTGTCCGACTGTTTTTATATGTGTCAGGAATTACTGCTTAACACCGGAGAGCTTTGCGATCTCTGCTGCGTAGTCTTCCTGCTTCTTCTCGATGCCCTCACCCTTCTCGAAACGAACGAAGGATGCGATTGCGATGGAGCCGCCCATAGCCTTTGCGCTATTTGCAACGTACTTAGCAACGTTCTCGTGATCGTCTGCCTTTACGTACTCCATATCTACGAGGCAGTTGCTCTCGTAGAACTTACCGAGCTTACCGGTAATGATGCCGTCAAGAACCTTTTCGGGCTTGTTAGCCATCTTGGGATCGTTAGCGAGCTGAGCCTTGATGATGCTCTTCTCGTTTTCAATAACCTCTGCAGGAACTGCTTCTCTGTTGAGGTAAGGAGTGGGGTATGCACCAACCTGAAGTGCGATGTTCTTTGCGAACTCTGCGAAATCAGCGTGGTCTGCACAGTCGGTATCGAACTTAACGATAACACCGATAGAGCCGAGGCCGTGGATGTAGGTGCTGGTTACGCCGTCAACAACTGCGAAACGGCGGATGGTGATCTTCTCACCGATCTGGAATATAAGCTCTTTGAGCTTGGCGTCAACGGTAACACCCTCGTAGTCGGATGCGAGAAGCTCCTCAACGGTTGCAGGGTTGCTAGCGATGATGGTCTTAAGAAGGTTCTTTACGAATGCCTTGAAGGTGTCGTTCTTTGCAACGAAGTCGGTCTCGGTGTTAACCTCAACGATAGCGGTCTTGCCATTCTCGGAAAGAACGTCAACTATACCGTCTGCTGCGATTCTCGTAGCCATCTTTGCCTCTGCCTTAAGCTCACCCTTCTCACGAAGAAGCTTGATAGCAGCTTCCATATCACCGTCAGCCTCAACGAGTGCCTTCTTGCACTCCATCATTCCGATACCGGTCTTTGCTCTGAGAGCAGCAACGTCTTTTGCTGTAATAGTAGCCATTTTGGATTAATCCTTTCTATATTTTACGAATTATTTTTCTCAAAATAAAGCGGTTGATAAGTTTAGCTTAACAACCGCTGTTTTTCAGCTTAAATTAAGCCTCTGCGTCCTCTGCAGCCTCAGCCTCGGTCTTTACCTCAACTGCTTCTGCGGTGGTCTCGCCCTGCTTACCCTCGATAACTGCATCTGCAATTACGGAAGAGATGAGCTTGATTGCACGGATAGCGTCGTCGTTTCCGGGGATTACGTAGTCTGCGTCGTCAGGATCGCAGTTGGTATCTACGATAGCGATTACCGGAATACCAAGCTTCTTTGCTTCGAGAACTGCGTTTCTCTCCTTGCGGGGATCTACGATGAAGATCGCGTCGGGAAGCTGCTCCATGGTCTTGATACCGCCGAGGTTCTTCTCGAGGTCGAAGATCTCCTTCTGAAGCTTTGCTACTTCCTTCTTGGGAAGCATATCAAAGGTGCCGTCCTCTGCCATCTTGTTAAGGCTGTTGAGTCTTGCGATGGATCTCTTGATGGTCTTGAAGTTGGTCATCATACCGCCGGGCCAACGAACGTTTACGTAGTACTGTCCGCAACGTACAGCCTCTTCCTTGATAGCCTCTGCCGCCTGCTTCTTGGTTCCTACGAAAAGAACGTTACCGCCGTTTGCGGAAAGCTCACGAACGAACATGTAAGCTTCTTCAAACTTCTTAACAGTCTTCTGAAGGTCGATGATGTAGATGCCGTTTCTCTCAGTAAAGATGTACTCCTGCATCTTGGGGTTCCATCTTCTTGTGTGATGTCCGAAATGGACGCCTGCTTCAAGCAGCTGCTTGATAGAAATAATAGACATTTTTATGTCCTCCTTCGGTTTTTCCACCACAGTAGCTTTGGCGGCGCAATCTCCCTTTGTACAAGGATAAAGGAGACACCGACACCGCAATCGTGGTACTGTGTGTGTAATAATATTTTCTGCCGTGCTTTTTGCACAGCACTACGGATTATACCATATAATATATAAAATTGCAACACCAAAGGCAAATGTTTACATATTATTTACATTTTCATTTGAAAAATCTTCCCTTTCTGCCCGTTTTACAGAAGCATTCGCAGTTTGACATCTCGTTTTGCGTTATTTTGACGAGAATAGCATCTTCTCCGATACATTCGATCTTACACCACGGGATCATCAGCTCGTCTTTCTTGCCAAATAATGAAATTCCGCTGTTCTTAGGCACCGTGAACGACAGTATTCGTCCGTCGTCGATATCTATTTCAAATTCGCAGGGATACCCGAGTCGTTCCCCTCCGCAGAGATTTATTACCTCTAACTCCCTTAACTCGTCAGTACTCATCTTTCGCATACATACACCTCCAAAAAAATATCAAGACTGCCAAAGTTGACAGTCTTGATAAACTATATGCTTTTTTTCAGCGTTTATTTCTGTTTCTTGACGTCAGATGCACTACAAGAATTGCTATCGCATAAAGTACGATATAAGCGGGAATCACAAAATACTCGCGCGTGCCCCAGCCTGCAGGATAGAATTCCGAGCTGAAGACGTTTTGCGTTGAAAATGCGCAGATCGCAACCGCCACAGTATACGCTATTATGACCTTGAGCCAGCAGTTACTTCTTCCCTCGCCTTTTTTGGTGAATTTTCGGTTGATCATAAACACCTCTACGAACACTGTGAGCAACAGACATATAAACACGGGGAGCTTATAGGTGGTGTATGTGCCGAAAATTCCTACGTAATCAAATATCTTTATGAGAATGGCGATTACGGCGGCGACGAGTGCGCGGGAGATAATAGACGGAATATTGTTTTTAATAAGCACGATCGGGTAGTTTGTAAAATCTTTCGTCTCGGAAAGCACCTTGTCGTTCTGCTCCGAACGGCTGAAAACTGTCACAGAAAGGATTGCAAACATAGCAGAAAGCGCTACAGTCTGCAAGGGATCGAGTAGGATATTTCCTGTCAATACCGTCATTATAGTGAATGATACAAGACCACTCATAAGCAACGCAAACAGTAACAATGCTTGCGCAAAGGAAACGTAAGCTTTTCTCGATGTTTTGATCGCCTTGAATGCTGCCGCGGCTCCACCGCCGTTTTCATTGGCACGTCGGACTATGACCTTTGATAACAGACGAGTTTGCTGTGAGGCGCGCTCGTTTGTATCTCTGCCCTCGGGGGCAACTCTTTCGTAAACCGATTCGCGATATTTGTCGCTTGAATATTCGATAGTATCGCAGCTTATGGCGATATCTGCACGAGCCAAGATTTCATTATATTCGTTGGCAACGCCGTATGCGGCTATCTTTGCGCCTCTTTTTCTCATTTCTGCGATGAGCTCCGAATACTCGGGCACGCTGGAGCCTACGTAAGCATCGTATCTGCCCAATCCGTCGATCACACTCTTGCCGTTTTTCTTGAATTCAGCGGCAAATGCCGTATTGCCCGACATAATTCCTTTTTTGACGCAGCTCGATACGAGATTTAAGTTAATATCGTTCTCGTTTGCAAGCAAAACTGTGGTCTTTATGCCAAATCGCTCCATTTCCGCGACTGTAGAAGCAAGCGTCTTGTCCTCCGGCTGATAAAGGGTTATAACACCCTCAAGCACCGTGTTTCTGTCCTTTTCGGAGATACAATATAAGCATCTGAGACCGTGCTTTGCGGCGGCAAAAGTGAATTCATTTACATCTCTTATATCACGCTCGTCAATGGATCTAGAATCTTTTCCGTCTCGGATAAGGTCGCAAAGCGTGAGCACCTTAGGGTCGGTAATCAAGGAGGTTCTGAATATCTCGCTGTCGGTCTCGGCGCAGGCATACTCGAAGCCGTTCTTTGCATCTTTGGCGAAATAAAGCGACTTTATTGCCAAGGATGCGCCACTGATATCGAATTTGCTGGTGCGAAGGTGAGAAAGAAGCGCCTCCAGACAGCCATCTGCGCTAAGATCGTTTTCAATTCCGCTTTCTCTTTGCGCTTTTACATAGGTATGTATAAATGAAAGCAGTCTTGTGCCTTCTTTGGTCGATGGATCGAGAATTTCAAGTACTCCGCTTGCGGTATAGGTAGCCGAAAGCGAAAAGCTTCCGCCACAAAGTCCTGCCGATCCTACAAGGACAAGGTCGGATACGTTAGCCAACGTATCGAGAGCCTTAACGCTTCGGATAGATGCGCGCGAAGCGTTTTTGTTTTTATCTCGTCTTCTTTGTGCAAGTCTTTTTACGTATGACGAAAAGATGTATCTTGCTCCACCGCCCAAAAGCTCTGTTGTGATAAGGAATATTGCCGAGAGCAGCATTGTGAAATTGCAGACGAATATCTCTTTGCCGCGCAGAGTCATAAGTCCTATCAGAGAAAGGATCAGTAAACCTGAGGCACAAAGAAACGAAATCTTATAAAGTGTCGGTTTGATCGTCTTAACACCTATCGGCTCGGAGTCCTTGCCACCGAGCTCTCCGTTGCGGATACGGTCGTGGAGATACACATTCTCTCCCGTTGCTACTACGAGTGCGGTCGCTTGACCGCCGATGACTGCGCTTCCCGCATAAATCATATTTGCCGCGTCGGGAATCTTGCAGTTATTTTCATCATAAGTAGCCTCAAAATCCTTGTCTACACGACGCTTTGCTATGCCGTCTTTTCTGGCGACAAGCTCGTCAACAACCAAGCTTTCGCTTCTTATGAGTCTGGCATCACAAGTCAGCAGGTCTCCGCTTTTTACGAATATTACGTCTCCCTCGACCAAATTTCGACCGTCGGTGTAAAAAATATGTCCTCCTCGCTTGACCTTGACCATTGGCGAGGCATATTCATTCATTGACTCGAAGGTACGCCTCGAGGAAAGGGTTAATATTCCACCAAACACGGTCGCCGCAAGCGTTACGGCAAACACCGACCAACCGAGCACCGTTTTTCCAAACAGTGCGGTCAACAATGACGTTATCAGCAGTAAGAGTGCATACGGTGAGCCTGCGAACGTCAGAAGCGATGTCCACGCGGGGCGCTTTCGACTAACGAAAAGAGATATCTTTTCATTCTTTTTTTCTTTTTCAAGTCTTACTCTCGCTTCTCTTGCGGGTAATCCGTCGGAAAGGTCGGTTCCCAGCTTTTTTTCAAACGTTGAAAGATCGGGAATATGCGGATTTATCATATTCTCTTTCCTCCTTAGTTAAAATAAGATTTTTATAAGCATTTTACGATGATCTCGTCGTTTTCGGTTACAAGAAGTGCCTTTGTATAGCTTCCCGAGTAATCGGATATGAGCAGCTCTGCAAGCTTATCTTCGATGTTTTTCTGTATATATCTGCGCATATTTCTCGCTCCGTATTTTTCGGAGAAAGAGCCCTTTGCGACTGTTTTAGCGACGTCGTCGCTATATTTGAGGTCAATTCCCTTTTCTTTGAGCACTTCGGCAAGCTGGGATAGCATTATCTTTGCGATCTCGCCGAAATCTTCGACGGTAAGGCTGCGGAATGTGATTATTTCGTCAACTCTGTTGATAAATTCGGGACGAAGGAACGTAGAAAGCGCCTTTTCGGTCTTGTCCGCATCAAGTGATCTTGAATCTGCGGCAAATCCGACGACACCGCTACGATTTTCCGAGCCTGCGTTGGTGGTCATTACAATGATCGCATTTTCGAAGTTTACGGTCTTGCCGTGGGCATCGGTAATACGTCCGTCATCAAGAATCTGCAAAAGTATATTGAGAACGTCGGGGTGTGCCTTTTCGATCTCGTCGAAGAGGACTACCGAATAGGGTCTGCGGCGGATCTTTTCGGTGAGCTGTCCTGCGTCGTCGTAGCCAACGTATCCGGGAGGCGAGCCGATGATACGAGAGACCGAATGCTTTTCCATAAATTCGGACATATCAAGTCTTATGAGCGTTTCGGGAGAGTTAAAAAGGTCGGCGGCGAGCGTTTTTACAAGCTCGGTCTTACCTACTCCCGTAGGTCCTGCGAAAATAAAGGAAACGGGTTTTCTCTTATAGGAGATACCTGCTCTGTTTCTCTTTATCGCTCTCGCTACTGCATCGACCGCAACGTCCTGACCGACGAGCTTCTTTTTAAGTCTGTCGGCGAGGCTATCGATTCGCGCGTATTCGTTCTCGGTTATCGAGGTTGCGGGAATTCCCGTCCAGAGCTCGATCACGTTTGCCAAGTGTTCCTCTGTCAAGATAACCTTTTCACATTCTGCCGTCAGCTCGTCCAGACGGTTGGAAAGGCGCATTTCCTCGGACTGTATCTTGGTGATCTCCTCGTACTTTTTCTGGATCTCCTTGTCGTCCGTTGTCATATATGCTTCGAGTCTCTCTCTGTCGGATTTGAGGGTCAAAAGCTTATCTCTGATCTCTTGAGATTCATTAAGCTCAGCAGATGAAAGCGAGAGCTTTGACGCCGCCTCATCAAGAAGGTCGATCGCTTTATCGGGCAGATATCTGTCGGTTATATAGCGCTCGGAGAGTACTACCGCCTTATTGAGTATACTCTCGGGAATTCGGATCTTATGGAATTCCTCATAATAGTGGCTGATTCCACGAAGCATATCCACCGCTTCTGCCACGGAAGGCTCGTTTACGGTTACGGGCTGGAAGCGACGTTCGAGTGCCGAGTCCTTTTCGATATATTTTCTGTATTCGTTGAGCGTAGTTGCGCCGATTATTCTGACCTCTCCGCGAGATAGCGCAGGCTTCAATATATTCGCCGCATTGACGCTTCCTTCTGCATCTCCCGTTCCGACAATGTTGTGTACCTCGTCGATAACAAGAATGGCTCTGCCGTGCTCCTTGACCTCTGCCAAGAGTCCGAGAATTCTTGACTCGAACTGTCCGCGGAACTGTGTACCTGCGACAAGCGCGGTCAAGTCAACCAAGAATATTTCCTTATCCTTAAGCTTATAGGGCACGTTACCGTCGGCTATTCGGATAGCAAGTCCTTCTGCGATCGCGGTTTTACCGACACCGGGCTCGCCTATCAGACAAGGATTGTTCTTTTGACGGCGGCAGAGAGTCTGAATGACTCTGTCGGTCTCGCGGTCTCGTCCGACTATTCTGTCAAGCTTACCCTCTCTTGCGCTCTGAGTGAGGTTTTTGCAATATGTGGTAAGGAATTTATAGGTCTTGCCCTGCTGTTTATTACCCCTAGGATCCTCTTTCTTACTTTTGCTCGGATTTACAGGAACAATATTGCCACCTTCGTCCTTTTGGGGCAGATTTTCAGCAGCAGACTTCATCATTTCGGTAAGACCGCTATCCTTGAAGAGCTTGGGAAGATCTATTGCGGGCGCACCGCCGTCCTCGCCTTCGGGCATCATTTCGGCAAGCTCGTCCTCCATATCCTCAAGCTGTTCGGGAGATATGCCCATTTTATTGTAGATATCTCCCATCATATTTTCAATAGGAAGACCGAGGTCCTTTGCACACTTAAGACAAAGTCCCTGCGATGCCTTCTCTCCGTTTTCTACTTTAGTTACGAAAATTACAGCCACTCTCTTGTGGCAATTTGAACACATTATCATTATTTGATTTCACCCTTTGTTAATCAGATCAATTTTCTTATAAATTCGAAGATTCGCAGATCATAAATAAATTTGAATACGTGCGAATCCGAATAAATTTTCATAATTTCTTCGCTGTTTTTTATTGCAGATAAAAATTCAAGTATAGAATAGATCGCTGTAGAAATAAATGCGACTCCAAGAACACCGAGCGTAAGACCGAGCGCTACGCCGAGGATCTTATCGACCTTGGTTATTACGGGAATTTTGATCTTACTGAATCCTTTTATAACTATACTCAAAACTATATACGCCGCCACAAAAAGAACGACGTATGCGATGATCGCTGAGATCGTACGGGATATAGGTCCAGAGATAACGTCCGACATCTCTCTGATGACAGCCTCGCTTCCCTGTGCAGTTCCAAATTTTACTTCAAGAGCTTCAACGTCTGCGCCAAAGAGCTTGACCGTCTTCAAAAAGCCGTCGGGAATATTCGAAAAAAATTCCGTCATACTCTTTCCGCCGTCGAAATAGCCGTAGATTTTGCCGTAAACGTGGTTGGAGACCGCGTTTCCCACCACTCCGTTGGCAAGCAATATTCCAACGGGACTTCCAAGCGCGAGGGATATAAGAAATGCGATTATAAATTTGCCCATACCGAGAATTGAACAGATCAATCCCTTGATTCCAAATCTTGCTGTCGAAAACACGATGATAGCCAATAATAAAACGTCAATGAAAATTATCATAACTATCTCCTATTCTCTACCCGCGCCGAATCAATCAAAGCTTACGTAATATGCAAGGCTTGGAGTACATGCCAGCAATTCGCCGCCCGAAAGCAACGTCAATCTTGCATCCTCCTCTAAAAATGCTACAGTTGAGGTATGTCCGAAGGTAGTGTCTACCCTGATTATTTTATCGGCGCAAAGCAGGTAAATATGATCTTTATTCATTTTTACGTCTGAAACGTTGCCGTCTATCTTATTCGTCAGTTTTAAATCTCCGTTATCGTCAAATATCACCAGAAGCTCGCTTGCATCGGCTTCACTTGCGTCAAACAAAAGAGCTATTCCTCCGTTTGCGTAAGACATGTGCGAAAGTTGGTTAGGATATACGAAAATGTTTTTACGGTTACCGTTAAGGTCATATACGGACATACTTTCCGAGCAAACGAGCGCTATTCTGTCGCTCGACAAGAATGCGATCTTGTACGGCAGAACGTCGGTTACGGTCGTAGATGACTTTAGGTTACCCTTTTTGGTTTCGAGAACGCTTATAGTAACCTTGCTCTCTCCCCCCTCGGCATCAAGCGACGCTATGGCGGCATATCTGCCGTTTGAGGAAAGCTCGGCAGATATTATAAGGTCATTTTTTAAATATTCGGTCTCAAGCTTGAACTTGTTGTTATAAATACGCACCGCGGAGCGATATTCCGCTGATTTTGTCACTATAAGGAAGCTTCCGTTATCCGCCATGCTTGCCGAGCTGATTGGATAATCGAGAGATTCGGAATAAACGCAAATAAACGAATTATATACCGCAAAAGAGTTACTTCCCTGATCGTAGATAAGGACATAAGAATCCGAGGTGCATATTTGGGGATTTGTATAGTCAGAACCTGACGTCATAGTCACTCTGCCCGTCGAGGTAAAGAGCTTTATCTCGTTATCGCCCGCAACTGCAAGTCCGTTTTTGAACGAGGCAAACGTCTGGTTACCAACCGACTGCGAATAGCTGAGCGTTTCGGGTCTTGTCTCACTGAAAGTGTTTATGTAAGAGATGTCCTTGAACATATAATATACGTTCTCGTACGACATTATGCTGCTTCCAAACAAAAGCACCGCTGCCAAGAACACGCAAAGCACTGCGAGAACGATAACTCTTGTCATTCCAAATCCGAACGATATCTTGGCTTCCACAGGACTTTCGACAGACTCGTAGCCTGCTAAAGCTTTCTGCTTATTTACAATTCTTCTCGGAAGACGAGTTATCTGATGCTTTTCTTCGTGTGAACGGAAAAACAAAATGACTTTACCGAGAAACGATATTTCTTTCTCTTTTTTCTTTTTCATAGCTCGTCCTCCTTTCTGTTTTTTGATCAGTATACTACGCGGTTGAGGTAAAGTCCTTCCGCAACGGCGGTCATTCCCGCGCGCTGTCTGTCGCAAGACTCGATGATTCTCGGAATATCCTCGGGGGCTATCTTACCCTGCGCGACCGCGACGAGAGTTCCCGTCATTATTCTTACCATGTTGTAAAGAAAACCGTCTGCGGCGACCTTGAAGATTATTTCATCGCCGTTTTTGGTTACTTCGGCATATTTGACGTCTCTTACCGTTGATTCAACGGTCGAGCCGCTTGCCATAAACGCTGAAAAATCGTGTTTGCAGACGTAGAATTGCGCCGCGCGGTTCATTTTTTCTATCGCGCAGTCATCTATAGCGTAAGGAATATGCCACGCTCTGCCTTCTTCAAAGGGATTTCGCGTGGGACGATTGCTTATTTTATAAACGTATTCCTTATATTTTACGTCGTATCTCGGGTGAAAGTCATCGTCTACCCACTCGGCACAGTCTACGGAGATATCCGTTGGCAAATGTGCATTCATTGCCGCGGGGATACGGTCGGCAGAGATGTGGGTTTCGAGAAAGCTCTCGCCCTTTTTAGTAATTGCCGCGCAGAACATATTTGCATGCACTCCCGCGTCGGTACGGCTACAGCCAGTAACGTCACAGTCATATCCGAAAAGCGACTTTGCCGCCGCGTTAAGCTCGCCTTGCACGGTTCTTGCGTTTTTTTGCACCTGATAGCCGCTGAAATTCGTTCCAAGATAGGAAAGTGTAAGAAGTATTTTCATTTTGACCTCTCCTTACATAGTATATCCCGGAGCGTAGATATTTAACAAAATTATTCCTGCGCCGAATGCGATCACCAAGAAAAGTGCGACAAAATCCTTGAATGAAAAACGCAAAACATTGAGTCTCGTTCTTCCCTTGCCGCCTCTGTAGCATCGGCAGGTCATTGCAGTAGCAAGCTCTCCCGCACGTCTGAACGACGATATAAACAGAGGAATTAGCACGGGGATCAGCGCTTTTGCACGTTTTACAAGCGAGCCGTTTGAAAAATCTGCGCCTCTTGCCTTTTGCGCCGCCATTATTTTTTCTGTCTCCTCAATTATCGTGGGGATAAAGCGGAGCGCGATGGTCATCATCATCGCAAATTCGTGCACGGGTACCTTCAGCGCCTTCAACGGAGAGAGCAACTGCTCAAGTCCGTCGGTTAGCTGTATCGGTGTAGTGGTGTAGGTCAGGAAAATTCCCGTGCCTATAATCATTGACACTAGTCTGATAACGATGAACGCGGCATTATAGAGTCCGCTTGAATAGATATTGATGAAGCGCCACGAGAACAAAAGCTCGTAATCCTCGCCCTTGGTCCAGAAAATATTGAGAACCGCGGTGAAGATCATAATGAAGATTATCGCCCTGATCGATCTTATCACTATTTTTACCGGAATCTTGCTGATAATTATAAGCAAGAGCGCAGAAAGCGCCAGTATTCCAAAGGTGATGACGTTTTTACAGAGAAAGCAGGTCACGATATAAAGAATTCCGATGACTATCTTCATTCTCGGGTCGAGCTTGTGCATTATTGAATTGGACGGATAATACTGTCCGAAGGCTATACTTTTCATTTTGCACCTCCGAACAATTCGGTGATCGCCGCTTCCGCGTCGTCAACGGTGAATATATCCTGAGGTAAATTGATCCCCTTTTGAGCCAAAAGGCGAACGAGGTAGGTCATCTGAGGTACTCCAAGTCCGATCGCCTCGAGCTCGTCGCCTCTTGAGAAGATCTCGTTTCTCTTTCCCGTCATAGCAACTCTCGAATGAGACATTACGATGATATCCTCGCAGTATTTTGCCATATCGTCCATACTGTGACTTACGATTATAACTGCTGCGCCCGTTGCCTCGGCATATTTCTGTATTCCCTCAAATATCGACTTTTTACCTGCGGGGTCAAGTCCTGCGGAGGGCTCGTCTAACACAAGCACCTCAGGGCGCATCGCCATAATACCCGCGATCGCTGCGCGGCGCTTCTGTCCGCCCGAGAGGTCGAAGGGGGATTTTTTGAGATCCTGTGGCTCAAGTCCGACGAATTTTGCAGATTCAAGCACTCTGTTTGCTATCTCGGTATCGTCAAGACCCATATTCTTGGGTCCGTATGCGATATCTGCCTCTACTGTCTCCTCGAAAAGCTGATATTCGGGATACTGCATAACGAGACCGACTCTGTAACGGATCGCGGAGATCTTCTTGGGGTCTGCCCAGATATCCTCGCCGTCAAGCAATATTTTGCCCTCGGTAGGACGGATCAGTCCGTTGAACATCTGAACGAGGGTGGATTTGCCCGAGCCCGTATGTCCGATGATGCCCGTTATTCGATTTGATTCTATATTTACGCTTACTCCGTCAAGTGCTCTGACCTCAAAGGGCGTACCCGCGCTATAGACGAACGAAACGTTTTCAACTGTTAATTTTGACATTACCTACTCCAATTTATCGGTTAAGTGCCTGCGCTATAGTTTGTGCGCACTGCTCGGGGGTGTTTATCTCTCCCTCAAGCTTGATTCCCTTTTCTCTCAATCGCAAAAGCAGATCGGCGCACTGCGGGAGATCAAGTCCTGCGCTACGCAAGATCTCTGCCTGCGCAAATATCTTGGACGGAGAGCCGTCGAGAATGATCTTACCGTCGTTGATGACGATTACTCGGTCGGCTCTGACTGCTTCGTCCATATAGTGCGTGATCGTGATGACAGTCTTGCCCTCTTCCTTGTTGAGCTTTTCGATTGTCTCGACCACGTCTTTTCTTCCCATAGGGTCAAGCATTGCGGTAGACTCATCAAAGATCATACATTCGGGCTTCATCGCGATTACTCCCGCGATCGCTATTCTCTGTTTTTGTCCGCCCGAAAGTCTATGCGGCTCATGATGAGCAAACTCGGTCATTCCGACGGTTTTGAGTGCGTAATCTACGCGCTGTCTTATCTCCTCGCGCGGCACACCGAGGTTTTCGGGACCAAACGCGACGTCCTCCTCGACTATCGTTGCGACTAGCTGATTGTCGGGATTCTGGAATACCATTCCGATCTTTTTACGAAGCTCGTATATGTCGTCCTCGGTCATGTCCTCGGACGTGATATCCACACCGTCAACCTCTATACTCCCCTCGAAGAAGTCGTAGTCCTCGATCACGAGATTCAAAAGCTTTGCAAGGGTCGATTTTCCCGAGCCGTTATGTCCGAGCACTGCAACGTATTCCCCTTTTTCTATATCTAGAGATACTCCTCGCAAAACCGGTATCGGCTCGTCGTTATCATCCTTGTATGAGTATTTGAGATTTCTTATCTTGATATAAGACATCGTTTTTTTCCTTCTGAAATAATATTTTGTGCGACTTTATTTTGCGCTTGTCCAGCGTGTGCTTGCTCCGCACGGAAGCACCGAGCCCGTTTGCGATACGCGCAGTCCGATCTCGCCTGCCTCAACCTTACCGCCGTAGACCGATCTTACCTTCAAGTCAAGGATGTAGCTCATCGTAAGGGGGGAAAGTCCCGTTGTGTAGGAGTTTATGAGGAAGAAAAGCGGCTCGCGTGAAAGCACCTGCGAGGCAAGTCCTATAAGCTCGTCTATGTTATCCTCAAGCTTCCAGACCTCTCCGTTCGGGCCTCTGCCGTATGAGGGAGGGTCCATAATAATTCCGTCGTATTTATTGCCGCGACGGATCTCACGCTCAATGAACTTCTTGCAATCGTCGACTATATAGCGAATGGGGGCGTTTTCAAGTCCCGAAAGCGCCGCGTTTTCCTTTGCCATAGCGACCATTCCTTTTGATGCGTCAACGTGGACGACAGCCGCGCCCGCCTTTGCCGCCGCGACGGTGGCTCCGCCTGTATATGCAAAGAGGTTAAGCACCTTTATAGGTCTGTTAGCGTTCTTTATGAGGGTCGAAAACCAATCCCAGTTGGTCGCCTGCTCGGGAAAGAGTCCCGTATGCTTGAAGCCCATGGGCTTGAGGCGGAATTTGAGGTCTCCGTAGGAAATATCCCAGGTTTCAGGCATTTTGTGCTTTACCCAGCCGCCGCCACCGCTGCTTGAACGGCGGTAGACTCCGTCTGCCTGCTTCCAGGCGTGATGTCTTGCCGCACCCTTCCAGATTATCTGGGGATCGGGACGGACGAGTATATATTTTCCCCAACGCTCGAGACGTTCTCCGTCAGATGCGTCAAGTAATTCGTAATCCTGCCATTTATCACTGCACCACATAAGTTTTCTCCGTTTTTCTCTGATTTTTACTTGTTGTAATACTGCGCAAGCTTTGAAGCGCCGCTATGTCCGTGACAGATCGCTATTGCAAGTGCATCCGCGGTATCGTCGGGCTTGGGAGGCGCGGGCAGGTTCAAAAACGAGGTTACCATCGTTATTACCTGCTTTTTTTCAGCTCTTCCGTATCCTACGACCGCCTGCTTTACCTGCAAAGGAGTATATTCGGCTATTTCGACACCTTTAAGTCTTGCTGAAAGCAATATTATGCCTCTTGCCTCTGCTACAACGATAGCGGTCTTTGAGTTGGTGTTGAAAAACAGTTCCTCTACTGCCATTTGCTCGGGCTTATATTTATCTATGATCTCGTTCATTCCGAGATGAATACGCTCGAGTCGCTCTATCATAGGCATACCTGCGGGGGTCTGAATCGAGCCGTAGCCAAGCGTTCGGAACTTCGATCCCGAATATTCGACTACTCCCCAGCCCACTATTGCGTATCCCGGGTCAATTCCAAGTATTATCATAGCTTCTCCGTTTCCTTGATTAAACGTCGCTTTAGCCAAAAATCGCTTAAAGGCAACACTAACCCATTATCATAATTCATATTATTATATCACATATCTAATTGAGTGTCAAACCCTTTTTATTAAAAATTATGAATGAATGGAAAATTTTAATAATTGCGGTTTACTTTTCCCTGCTTATATGGTATAATGTTATTTGGTGTAAAATTTGAAATTTCAGGGTAACCGCGTATGCAAATTATAAAAATTGAAGTCGGCGATATGCTTGAATTGAAAAAACCGCATCCCTGCGGCGAACGCATCTTTAAAGTCCTCCGTGTCGGAAGCGACGTCAGAATCGTTTGTCAGCACTGTGGACGCGATCTTACGCTTGACCGAATTAAGCTTGAAAAAGCGATAAAAAAAATCGTTCAGTAATGCTTTAAGCATCTCGAAGCCAAAAAGAAAGGGCTCCAAATCAATGAAAAACAATAAAAAGAATCTCAAAAATGAAACATTAAAGCAGCCTCCCACGCTTCTTCCCGACGGTGCTGCTTTAAAAGAAAAAAACCTGACCTTTAAGCAAAAAATAGCCGCGACAAGAAAAGAATACGGCTACATTTGTCTTGCCGCGCTCATCCCCGCGGTAGTATTCTTCCTTATTTACCTTTCGCGCGGGCTATATCCGTTCGGTAACAGCACTGTGCTGGTTCTGGATTTGAACGGTCAGTACGTCCATTTCTTTGAAGAGCTTAGAAGCACCGTTCTTGAGGGCGGCAGTTTATTATATTCTTGGTCGCGTCAGCTTGGCGGCGAATTCCTCGGTATATATGCGTACTATATAGCAAGTCCCTTGTCATATCTCGTTGTTTTGTTCCCTGCTGACAAGATTCAGGAATTCCTGCTTGTAATGTTTATGATCAAGGCGGCGATTTGCGGCGCTACGATGGCGTTCTATTTGCATAAGCACTCGATCAATAAAAACAAGCTCGCGATCATAACCTTCGCGATAATGTATGCTCTGTCGGCATACTGCGTAGTTCATCAGAACAACACTATGTGGATAGATGCCGTTATGTGGTTGCCTTTGGTCACTTACGGACTTGAGCAGCTGGTACAATACGGAAAATACAAGGTCTTCGTTATTTTCCTTGCGCTCACCATCGCAAGCAATTTCTATATCGGATATATGGTATGTATATACGTACTGCTTTACTATTTCTTCTATATGCTTGCATACAAGGACAACAACGTCAACAATCCCTGCAACGAAGACAAGCATTTTATTAAGTCTATCACAAGGGTCGGCGTCTTCTCCGCGCTTGCCATCTGTATCGCGGCAGTGATAGTTTTAGGCGCTTATTATTCTCTCCAATTCGGCAAAAACGAGTTTACCGATCCTTCTTGGGACATAAAGTTCAAATTCGATTTCTACGACCTTCTCTTTAAGCTTCTGCCCTCTTCTTACGACACCGTACGAATCGACGGTCTTCCCTTCGTTTACTGCGGTCTGCTTACGGTCCTTCTCGCCCCTTTGTTCTTCTGCTCCAAGAAGTTTACTGCTCGCGAGAAGATAGCAAGCGGTGTCCTTATTCTGATTTTCGTATTCAGCTTTGTGATATCCACGCTCGATCTTGTTTGGCACGGCTTCCAGAAGCCTCAATGGCTCAACGCAAGATTCAGCTTTATGTTCTGTTTCTTCTTGATCTTCCTTGCCTTCAGGGCGTTTGAACAGCTCAAGTCAATACACGCAAGCAGCGTGGCGGCTGTTGCTGCGGTGATATTCATGTATTTGATCATTTTGCAGAATTCCGAAGAACAGTTTATTGAAAAGCTTGAGGCATTGACGTACGGTCCTAAGGATGGTAAATTCTCTATTCACCCGTTCGCAACGGTAACTCTGACTATCGTTTGTCTCGTTGCCTACGTTTCACTTATTGCTTTGATGGCAAAAGTTAAAAATAAGGATCTTGTTGCCGCTGTGCTCCTTTGTGTAGTATGCGGAGAGCTCTTTTTCAGCGGTCTTTCAAACATCAATGATTTCGACAGCGACGTAACCTACACCTCGTATTCGTCCTATAACGATTTCAACGAAATGATGAGGCCGATAGTCGGCACGCTTGAAGAATACGACGATTCCTTCTATCGATGCGAAAAGACCTATTACAGAAAAACAAACGACAACATGGCGCTCGGCATTAAGGGTCTGTCCAATTCCTCGTCCACGCTCAACAAGAGCACTATCGACTTCCTGCGCATGCTTGGATATTACTCCAAGTCCAATTTGTCCAAATATCAGGGAGGTACTCCCGTAACCGATTCACTTCTCGGACTCAAATATATAATTTCCGATCGAGACTATTCCTCTTTTTACGGTGATCCTTTGTTCACCGGCGAGGACTATGCCGCACATCTTGGAATTACCGTAGATGAACTTATCGAATCAACCACAGCCGGAACGAAATATACCGGCGGTGAGTCCAAATATTATTCCAGCAACGATTTCTTCGTTTATTACAATCCTTACGCTCTTTCGCTTGCATTCGCGACCACGGATTCTATCCTCGAAGTTAATATGAAGGAGGAAAATTCCTATCTTACCGAAAAGAGCGACAAATATGAGGAGCTTAATAATCCCGATGGCTTCACTTCTCCGTTTACCAGAGTCAATGCTATTCTCAGCGCGATTCTCGGCGAGGACGTAGAGGTATTCAAAGCTGCTGTGCAGAATGGTGATCCCGTCACCAATAACTGCTCGTCTTCAGAAAGCTCCAAGCACAATAAATATCTTGCAACCGGGGACAAGCCTACTGTGACCTATTCTTACACTGTTCCCGAGAACACGATGCTTTATCTTTATTTCCCGTCTTATTATTCTCGCGCAATAAAGATCTCGTCACCTACTACTCCGATTTTGGATAAAACGAGCTCGCTTGACAGGTGTAACGATAGAATTGTTGAGCTTGGTGCGATCAGCGGAACCGAGTACAAACTTACCGTTACTCCTAACGGAGCAAACAAAGATTTCTACACGAAACTCGACGATTCCTATATTTACTACGTTGATACCGAGGTGCTTGCCGACGTATTCGAGCGTATTCAGGAAAATCAGCTCGTAATTAACGATAAATACAAGGATGACGATATCCGCGGAACGATAAAGACTGCAAATGACGACCAAATGGTTATGACTACTATTCCTTACGACAAGGGTTGGCAGGTATACGTTGACGGCGAGAAGGTTGAGACATTTGAAGTTCTTGATTCACTTGTTGCGTTCAGAGTTGATGACGCTGGTGATCATACCGTCAGATTCGTTTACCGATCAAAAGCTTTCGTATTCGGTATTACACTTACGCTCGTTGGAGTCGCTGTCTTCGTGCTTATCATCGTGTTTGAGCGAAGACTCAAGAAACTCAAGCTCGTAAAGGCTATCTTCGTTGTTGATGATACTCAGAACGTTGGAACAAAAAACAACAAGGCTATTGAGTCAAAGTCATCCGCAAAGGAAAAAAAGAATAATCAATAACATTTCAATTTAAGGAAATATCTATGTTTTATTATATCTCCGGCAAGCTTGCTTATGCCACCCCCACTACCGCGGTCATTGACGCGGGTGGGGTGGGTTACAAGCTGACTATCAGCGAAAACACTTATAATTCTCTCCCCCCGCGACACTCGGTCGACTCTCCCGTAGCAAAGCTATTTACCTATATGGCGGTACGCGAGGACGGTATTGAGCTCTTCGGTTTTGCAAGCGAGACCGAGCTCTCGTCGTTCAAAATGCTTTTGTCGGTTTCGGGTGTAGGCCCTAAGGCTGCTATATCTATTCTTTCTCTGCTCACTCCCGAAAAGTTTGCGCTTGCGGTGTGCACCGAGGACAGAAAAACCATTTCCAAGGCAAACGGCATAGGTCCTAAAACGGCGGCGAGAATTATTCTCGAGCTCAAGGACAAGCTTCTCAAGGAGACCGATCTTAACGAAGTTGCGAACTCGAGTATAGAGAGCGTATCTCCCATTAAGACCAATTCGGGCAAGCTTGCAGAGGCGCAGGATGCTCTGCTCGTTCTCGGTTACTCGAGAAGCGAGGCACTCAACGTTCTCAAAAGCATTGACACGCAGACTCTTGAGCTTGAAGAGATCATCAAAAAGGCTCTTAAGCTGCTTATGAAATAAATCTCCACGAAAGGAGCTTTCTGATGCACGAAGAAGAATTTGATTTTGAAAACCGAATAG
>JAZSGD010000019.1:0-1619 GCA_045532555.1 Eubacteriales bacterium
GTATTCATACACCTGCTGAACAAAGGTAAGGCTGAAGAAGGGGATCGGAAGCTCCGTGTCGGTCGGCGAGGTTATTTTCAAAATGCCGTTGTGAAGCGATTTTGCAAGCAAAATAATATTATATCTTGCGTATTTATATTCTCCGAACGCGATATATCCGCAAAGCATCTGATTTCGGCTATCGAGTGAATATAACGCCTGCTCGCGCCAAGGACAATCCTCGTAATGCTCGTGCATACAGCACTCAAGCGTGTAGGCGCAGGTGTCGTAAATTCTTTGATGGAGCTCGTTTTCAAATCGACGCTCTATCTTATCAAGCGGGTAGACAACGGGGCGCAGACCCGCATATCTGACCTGCAGAGACGAGGAATGCTCGATTTCAATATATCTGCCCGCAAGCCTTCTCATCGCGCCGAGAAATTTATTTTCTCCTTTTTTTGCGACGAACTCATAGCTGAAATCACGCTGTCCGATAATCTTGGGGACTCGTCCGTATTCGTCGAGATGCTCACCGTAAACGATTGTCAGCGTCTGCTCAGCTTCACTTTCAAGCTCAAGATCGAGAAAGCCAACCGTCTCGCGCCCGAGATCGACTAAAATCCGACCGCCAAGATCGCTCACCACGGCATCTGCACGGGGCAGAAGACGAAGATTATCAATATTTCTGGGATTTATGTTGTAAGTCTTTTCAACCTCTACAGAATTAGAAAGCTCCGCGTTATTGAGAGCGGTTGCATCGTATTTGTAACTCGGTCCAAGCTGTCCTGTAACTATTTTGCATCTACCATTGACGTAACTCTCATTTTTCCTTGAAAGTATCTCGCAGCTACTCGTCACGAGCTCACGCCCGCCTTGTCTTACGTTGAAGATAAGTCCTGCATTCGCCGCGGCATAGACCGAGCTCGGCACACCTATGTGCCACACGGTTATTTTTAGCTCGTTTTTGCCCGTTTTACTGTATTTATCGAGAGAAAACCGATCGTAAAACTTATAATGAGGATAGTCAGCACAAGCGCCGAAGGCACAAAGCTGACCGTTGAGATATGCCTCAAAATTGCCGTCAACCGAGATGTTGAGCTCTACTCCTGCCGCGTTTTCAAGTTCAAAGCTTGCATAAAAATCCGCGTACTCGTCGGGATGCTCCTCGTTATTTATCCATATCCATTTGCAATTTTTAAAAATGCTCATAATACCCCTCAATATGTCAGTTCAAGCATATCTGCGCGCTTGAGAATTTCTTTTTCCGAAAAGGGAACGCGTTTTCCTTGGATCAACTGATATCTCTCGTGTCCCTTGCCTGCGAGCAGAACGAAATCTCCGTCCTCGGCTATTTCAAAAGCCTTTTCGATAGCTTCCTTTCGGTCGGGGATAAGGTATACAGGCTTGTCCGTGCCCTCAAGCGACGCGTTTATATCGTTTATAACGTCCATCGGGTCCTCGTTATCGGGATTGTCGGAGGTTACGATGATCACGTCAGCCCCTTCACGCGCGGCGGCGCCAAGCTCTGCGCGGCGACCGAAGGTTCTGCCTCCAACGCTTCCAAAAAGGCAGATTATCCGTCTCGGCTCATACTCGCGCAAAGCCCCAAGGACCGCTGAAAGACTTGCGCCGTTGTGCGC
>JAZSGD010000160.1:0-3972 GCA_045532555.1 Eubacteriales bacterium
AGTGATGTGATTAAAGTCTTGTGAAATTTATAGCTGTTTTATGTAAGCGAGAAGCTCATCAAAGCTTCCCTGAGGATATGCGGATATATCCTTATTGTCTTTGTTTATAAGGCAATCGGTGAGCAAGAATACCTTTGATCCAAGAGCCTCCGCTATCATATCTTCTCCGACGTCGTTTCCGACCATAAGGCATTCCTCGGCACAGACTCCGAGCTTTTGCATGACCTCTCTGTAATAATCGAGGTTGGGCTTACAGAAGTGTGAGTTTTCGTAGGTCGTGAAATGCTCAAAGTCGGTGTGGCTGAGTCCTGTCCAGGATATTCTCTGCTCTGTTGCAGTCGATGGAAACAGAGGGTTGGTTGCGAGTGCAACACGGAAGCCGAGGGACTTGATCGCTCTTATAGTTTCTGCCGCCTTTGGATCATATCCGCAAGCATCTTTGACCTTGCTGAAATCGTTTGCATAGAATTCGTCGAAAAGATCAATGTCCTCCCTCGCTTTTTCTCCGAATATTCTGCAAAATTCCTCCCAAAATGCCTCCTCGTTGACTTTTTCTCCCGTGTTTTTCACCATTGCTCTCGTTCCCGACCATATCGCGCCGAAAAGCTTTTCCTTATCATCATATCCGTTGGGCACGAGCTTCTTTGCGAGTCCGCCGAAATACGCGCCTATAAATACGTCCTGATCCATTGGCAAGAGTGTGCCGTCGAGATCAAACAATATCGTTGTAATTTTCACTTTGTTTCTTCCTTTATTTTTCTCATACATAATCCGCTGCGGTGAGGCAGATATATTTGGAATTTATACTTTTTATCAGGATGTTTTTCTGCGGTGTAAACGTAGTCCTTGGATATGCGGTCGTATCCGCCGAAGTCGCTATCGTCGGAGGACATAACAACCTTGTATTTTCCCTTTCCCGATACGGTAAGCCAATATCCCTCGTAACTATTGGTCGGGTGGAAGTTGAGCGCGAAGATAAGTCCCGCGCGTTCGTAAACTATCACCTTTTTCTCGTTGTCGATGAACAGACATTTGGGTGATTTGGCAAATATTTTGCTATCCTTGGTCAGAGAGACCATTTCCTTGTCAAAATCCTGCAGATAGTGATATTTGAGCGACTTATCATCTGTAAGATGCCACTGACGGCGACAGTAGAAATAACTCCATCCGTTGCCCTCGCGCGGGAAATCTATCCATTCGGGATGACCGAACTCGTTGCCCATAAAATTGAGGTAACCCTCGCCGCCGAGCGACATCGTGACCATTCTTATCATCTTATGGAGTGCAATTCCTCTTTCTATGATGGGATCGTGCGAATCCTTTGACATATCGGTGTACATCTTGCTGTCGCACAGACGGAACATTATGGTTTTGTCTCCAACGAGCGCCTGATCGTGCGATTCAGCATAGCCAATATACTTTTCAGCGGGACGTCTGCCCGTAAGCTCGCCCCAGATCTGCCACATATCCCAATATTCGTCGGGACAGCTCTTGAGAAGGCGGATCCACATATCAGGTGTGCCCATAGCAAGTCGGTAATCAAACCCGATTCCGCCTTCGTTTATAGGCAAACACATTCCCGGCATAGCAGACATATCCTCGGCGATCGTGATCGCCTTGGGGTTGACCTCTCTTATCAGCTCGTTGGCAAGCTGAAGATAGGTTATCGCCTCGGTGTCGGTGTTGAGCGAGAAATACTTTGAGTAGTCCGTGAAGGCAACGCCGAGACCGTGATCGTGATATATCATTGAGGTCACACCGTCGAAGCGAAAGCCGTCGAAGTGGTATTCATCCATCCAGAATTTAAGATTTGAAAGCAGGAAATGAATGACCTCGTTTTTGTCGTAATTAAAGAGCTTTGTTCCCCATGCGGGGTGATCTCCCCTTGCTCCGTCGTGGAAAAACTGATAGGTGGTTCCGTCGAACTCGTTTATGCCCTCAGCGGTGTTTTTTACTGCGTGGGAGTGTACCACGTCGAGCAATACCGCGATGCCCATAGAGTGCGCCGTGTCGATAAGCTCCTTGAGCTCGTTGGGCGTGCCGTACTTTGACGATGCGGCAAAGAAGGATGACACCTGATATCCGAACGATCCGTAATACGGGTGCTCCATTATCGCCATTATCTGTATGGTGTTATAACCAAGATCGTGGATGCGCGGGAGAATATTGTCACAAAACTCGCGGTATGATCCGAGCCCTTCCTTTTCCTGCGCCATGCCGATATGACATTCGTATATATAGAGATTCTTTTTAGGGGTAAAGGACTTCTTTTTCCACTTATATTCGGGCTCGTCCACGATAACGCCGCACCATGAGTAGTTGTGAGGATCCTGCTCTACTCGACGGATATAAAGCGGAATTCTTTGTAGGAGTTGGTCGCCGTTGCGGACGATAGTTTGCACGTGACAGCCATTCCATAGGGTATCTACACCTGGCAAAAAGATTTCGAAAACTCCGTTGCCGAGGGGTGTCAGCTTGAGGTCAAACCAATGCCAATCGACCATATCTCCCGTGAGATAGACCTCGCTTGCGGCGGGTGCCCACTCTCTGTAAAACCAACCGTCAGCGGTTTTATGAAATCCGAAATATTCGTGACCGTTTGCGAAATCAATCAGCTTGCCGTTATTGCCGACGAGCTCGAGTTTCTTTTTCGCATAGTTCTCCATACGGAGATTTATGTCGCTCTCATAAGGTAAAAGACCGGGATCGTGTTCAAATATTTTATACGACATTTTTCGGGATCCTTTCGAGATTATTTGGTGTAATTATAGTATAGCATTTTTTTGAGGATAATTCAATATAAAGTCAAAATATTTCGCTATTACGGAGCAATTCCCTTTTTTAAGCGGTTTCTAGCTTGAACACAAATTTACAGATATTTCTCTCCTGCCCTTGATAGCTTCCCTTGCCCTCATAGATTTTTTCAAATCCGCAGTGTTCCATTACCTTGACAGATGCTATGTTTTCTGCAAGGCAAACGCCCTTGATTGAGCTTATGCCGATTTTTTTCATAATTTCGGGCAGAAATGCCGAGACCGCCTCGGTTGCATAGCCTTGACCTGTATATGCTCCGCTGATATGGTAGCCGATCTCCCAATCATTATCTAATGGGATAGCCTGAACGTAACCGATATAAGTTTGGTCTTGAAGCAATATGGGATAGACCTGCGGACCCTCGCCCGTGGAATAGCATCCGATCAGAAAATCGAGCGTTTCTGCTGCGTCCTCGAGTGTCTCAAAGACCTCGTCGGGAACGAAGCGACGGTTATCATTGTCAAGTGAGCCGAGGTGCACGGACTCTGCCATATTTAAGTTGAATTTGGTGATTATAAGTCTGTCGGTTGAAATATTCATAGATGGTCCTTTTGTTAGATTTGATGAAGTGCGAGAATCGAACCTTAGCACAAACGACTGTGTCGTTTGGCGGTGAATTAGATTGAGCTCGTCCGGGGATGTCAAAAGGGGCAAACGGCGTGCCGTTTGGTGGAGCGCGAGAAGCGAACCTTAGCACAAACGACGTTGTCGTTTGGCGGAGAATTCGATTAAGCTCGTCCGGGGATGCCAAAAGGGGCAAACGGCGTGCCGTTTGGTGGAGCGCGAGAATCGAACCTTAGCACAAACGACGTTGTCGTTTGGCGGAGAATTCGATTGAGCTCGTCCGAGGATGCCAAAAGGGGCAAACGGCGTGCCGTTTGGTGAAGCGCGAGAATCGAACCTTAGCACAAACGACTGCGTCGTTTGGCGGAGAATTCGATTGAGCTCGTCCGAGGATGCCAAAAGGGGCAAACGGCGTGCCGTTTGCCCCTTTTGGCACCCCCAGCGAGAATCGAACTCACAACTAACCCTTAGGAGGGGCTTATTATATCCATTTAACTATGGAGGCGTACGCTCAATTATAACACATAATCAAGCGGATTTCAAGTATAATTTTACTTTTTTTCCAAAAAATCAGATCTCAATATCGAACAAATT
>JAZSGD010000288.1:0-27392 GCA_045532555.1 Eubacteriales bacterium
TACAGAGTCATTTTTGGAGTCGATAAGGAAGATTTTACAAGATCCTTTGCTGACTATCTGACCGCACTTCACGGCAACGCCGAGGAGCAGGTCATAGATCTCTGGCAGGACGGCGAGCTCATCAAAACCTACACCGTGCAGAGCGCCGAGGCTCAGCTTTCGGTCGGAACCGTGCAGAACTTCCTTGATATTTACGTCAAGGCGCACCCCGATGTGACCGTCGACTATATCCACGGTGTCGAAACGGTCAGGGCGTTGACAAGACAGGACAACACCCTTGGCATTACCTTCGACGGAATGACCAAGGAGATGCTGTTCAAGACCGTCATCTGCGACGGAGCGCTGCCCCGAAAGACCTTCTCAATGGGACACGCGGCAGACAAACGCTTCTACCTCGAATGTAGGAAGATAAGATGAAAAACAAGACCACCCGCATTTGCGAGTGGTCTTACTTTTTTATTAGTCTTCGTGATCGAAGATCTCAACGAAAAGTCTGATTATATCAAGCTTGTTGGGGGTCTTGGGGTTCGAGGGAGTACATCTGTCCTCGAGCGCGGCGTCTGCCATTGCCACCACCTTCGACATATATTCCTCGCGAGAAAGATCGGGCGCCGCCTCTTTTATCGAGCGCGGAACGTGCATCTCTACTCTCAACTCCTCAAGATAGCTCATAAGCGACTTGACCGACGCGATGTCGTTGTAGCTTCCTACTCCGATACGGCGGGCAAGGCTCGCGTATTTTTTCGCGATCTCTGTGGGCTCGGTCATCGAGTGGGTCTGATGAGTAACGTCACTGTTGTAGCTGATTATAGCAGGGAGCAGGATCGCGTTTGCACGTCCGTGAGGAATGTGGAACTGTGCTCCGAGCTGATGTGCCATGCCGTGATTAAGTCCGAGCGAGACCGCGTTGAATGCAACTCCTGCGAGGTTGGATCCCACGTGCATTTGCGCTCTTGCCTCGACGTCGCCGTTTTCCTCGTATTTATAGGAACGAACAAGATAATCCTTGCAGATCTGCGTCGCTTTTTTCGCGTACATATCCGAAAAGACGTTAGCGTTCTTGCTGACGTATGCCTCGATAGCGTGTGTAAGCACGTCCATACCCGTATCCGCGGTGATCGAAGCGGGAACGCTCTTGACCATTTCCACGTCGAGAATCGCCTCGTCGGGAAGCAGCTTATCGTCGAGCAGCGCGTGCTTGACGTTCTTTTCGGTGTCGGTAATTACCGCAAAGGACGTGACCTCGCTACCCGTACCGCTGGTGGTCGGAATAGCTATAAATCTCGGGAAATAGGAGGGTTCCATCTTGTTGGCGAACTGACGAACGCACTTGGTAAGGTCGATTGCCGAGCCTCCGCCAACTGCGATGATACAGGGGGCCTTGTCCTTCATAAGCGCCGTAACTCCCGCGACCACCTTCTGTATCGAGGGATCGGGAACGACGTCCGAGTAAATGGTATATTTAATGTTTGCCGAATCAAGAGGGCCTGTGATTTTGCCTATCAGACCGCTTTTAACGGTAAATGGGTCGGCAACTATGAAAACGCTCTTGTATTCGAGCTTTGCAAGGCGCGAAAGCGCGTTGTCGCCGAAGTGAACGGCAGTAAACAGAGTAAAATTTTGCATTTTTGATCCTTTCGGAATAAACGGTGTTGAAGCTTCAAATAACGATACCACGCCATCTTACTTTTATTATACCGCAAATTTCCTATCAAGTCAATAGTCAAATAGCAAAAAAGAACCCATGAATCAAGGCGATTTGAGCGCGTTTTTCCCAAAAATCGTCCGAGAGGCAAAAAAAGGAGCAACAATGATTGACAAAGCCACAAAATTTTGATATAATAAAATGTAAATCTGTTTTTTGTGCAGCATAAAGCACAAAAGGAAAGGAGGTTGACGTGAAAAAGGTAACGCTGTGCGCACCGTCGAGAATATACGAAGATCATCCAAACGGACGTTTTTCCTGCTCGGCTATGGTCGATTTTTTCGAGACCGTAGGTCTTGGCGCAATCGACATGTCGTTTGAATCGCTTTCAAGATATGATGATTCATGGGAATCGGTGCTTTATTCGACCGCCCGTAAGGCTCAAAGCAAGGGCATCAGCCTGCCCGTCTGTCATCTCTCCTTCTATATGCCCGACCCGAATAACGCAGAGCTGATGGCAAAGTATACTCGCGAGCTCTTCCGTGGGATCAACGCGGCAAGGCTTATGGGAATTTCTCGCGCGGTCATTCACCCCATATCGTTCTACTCGTCCGAAAGAACGTACGGCGATTGGGTGAGAGCGAATATTGCTTTCCTTTCTCCCGTGGTCGAGTACGCAAAGAGCAAGGGAGTTCGCCTCTGCGTTGAAAATATGCCGAGCGAAAGAGAAGCCCCCGACAATCACCTCTATGGCTCCTGTGCCCTTAATGTTTCCGCGCTTGCCGAAAAGCTCGGGATCGGAGTTTGTTGGGACGTCGGACACGCCAACATCAGCGGGTATAAGCAGTCCGAGCAGATGCAGATCCTCAAAGGCAAGATCGAGGTCTTACATATTCACGACAACGGCGGTCATAAGGATGCGCATCTTATCCCCTTCGACGGAAGCGTCGATTGGAGCGATGTTGCAAAGGGAATAAAAGAGAGCGAATTTTGCGGAATCCTTGACGTTGAGGTCACCGCATGGGCGCTTTCGGGCGACCGCGAGATCAGAGAGAATTTTGGAAAAACGATAGTCAGCCGCGCCCGCAGACTTATGGAAATGGCGGACCTGATCGGATAAATTCCGTTAGCCTTGCGGCAAAATTCACCGATAACTATTTGTGCCGCCGTTGGCGGCAGAATGGAGTATAGATATGTTACTTTATAACTCACTTACGAGAAAAAGAGAAGAATTCGTGCCTCGTCAAGAGGGCAAGGTCAGCATGTACACCTGCGGACCTACCGTCTATCACTACGCGCACATAGGAAATCTTCGCACGTACATTATGGAAGACGTGCTTGAAAAATACCTCTCTTACGTCGGCTATGACGTTAACCGCGTAATGAATATCACCGACGTCGGACATCTGTCGAGCGACGGTGATACGGGAGAGGACAAAATGCTCAAGGGAGCAAAGCGCGAAAAGAAGACCGTGATGCAGATCGCGCAGTATTATACCGATGCGTTTTTTGCTGATTGCAAAAAGCTCAATATTAAAATTCCCAATACCGTACAGCCCGCAACGGGATGTATCGCGGAGTTTATCGCGCTCGTACAGGGGCTTCTTGACAAGGGTTTTGCATACGTAGCGGGCGGAAACGTCTATTTCGACACTTCAAAGCTCGAGCAGTACTACGTTTTCAACGACTTCACCGAGGAAGACCTCGAGGTCGGCGTGCGCGAGGGAGTTGAGCAGGACGATAACAAGAAAAACAAGGCGGATTTCGTTCTTTGGTTTACGAAATCCAAATTCGACGATCAGGAGCTCAAATGGGATTCTCCTTGGGGTATCGGATACCCCGGTTGGCATATCGAATGCTCGGGAATCAGTATGAAGTATCTCGGCGAATATCTCGATATCCATTGCGGAGGTATAGATAATCAGTTCCCGCACCATACTAATGAAATAGCTCAGTCCGAAGCATTTATCGGACATAAGTGGTGCAACTATTGGTTTCACGTTTATCACCTTAATACCAATTCGGGCAAAATGTCAAAATCAAGCGGCGAATTTCTGACCGTTTCCTTGCTTGAGAGCAAGGGCTACGATCCCCTCGTTTACCGTTTCTTCTGCCTGCAGTCGCATTACCGCAAATCGCTCGTTTTCTCCTATGAAAACCTCGACAACGCAACGATCGCGTATAATAAGCTCATCGCCAAGATCGCCCAGCTCGATACAAACGACGGAGAGCTTGACGAAGCGGCACTCGCAGAGCTTAAAGCAAAGTTCCGCGCGGCTATGGATAACGACCTCAACACCTCACTCGCGGTGACTGCCGTTTACGACGTGCTCAAGGCAAAGACCAACGGCAAGACTAAGCTTGCAGCACTCGCCGACTTCGACACCGTGCTCTGCATCGGCATGCTTGAGGCGGCGGAAAAGATAAGAGCAGCAAAGAAGCAAGAGGAAGAAAAGGCGAAGGCAGAGAACACGTACGATCTTAGCGATCCGTTGATCGCAGAGATAGTCGAGCTTATCGAAAAGAGAAAGCAGGCTAAGAAGGAAAAGAACTTTGCCGAGGCAGACCGCATCCGTCAGTATCTTGCCGATAAGGGAGTAACACTTATCGACGATCGTTCGGGAACCACCTTCAAGATATAAAAATAAAATGGACAAAATAAAAGAACTTTGCAAAAAATACCGCGAGATATTGTTGTATCTCGTCTTTGGAGTGCTGACAACACTCGTTGGCTGGGTAGTATACTTCGGTGTTCTTTGGGCGCTGAAGGCAGCTATGGGCTTGCCCGTTGAGGATACGACCAGCGGCAAATACGTCGCGGCATACACGGCGGCGCAGATAATACAATGGGTGGCGGCGGTTTTGTTTGCCTTCTTCACGAATCGCAAATGGGTGTTCACCGATGCCGACAAAAACGTGTCGATGGGTGTTCAGCTCGTCAAGTTTTCCGCAGGACGTGTAGTGACCTTCTTCATCGACTTCGTAGTGACCCTGTTCGGTGCTATGGCACTCGCGAAGCTTCTCCCCGCAATGACCTCGGTTTTCCTGCTTGGCAGGGAATGGAATCTTGCCGAGATCGGCGCAAAGGTGGTAGCTGCAGTAATCGTTATCATCTGCAACTATATTTTTAGCAAGATCTTCGTTTTTAAAAACAAAAAATAAACTTTTTACGTGCAGGCCGACAAAGCGTCCTGCACGTGCATTTTTTGTTTGCAAAACAACGTGTTTTTTGAAAAAACCCTTGACAATAAGATAAAAATATATTAAAATTAATATATATGTCTTTCGGAAGACCATGGTCGACAACTCTCGCCGTTTTCCGAAAAATACTTCTGAAATCCGTCCGAAAATGACATCGAGGCGGAGGATTGGAACGATATGCTTAAAAGTATGACTGCCTTTGGCAGAGAAAGAGCGCAGATAGGCGGCAAGGACGTCACGGTCGAGATAAAATCTGTAAACAACAGATATTTTGACTGTCAGGTCAAGCTCCCACGCCTCTATTCACCGCTTGAGCAAAGAATCAAGCCTTATTTGCAGGAAAAGGGAATATCACGCGGAAAAGTTGACGTTGGAATATTCGTCGAGCTTGCCGAGGCGGCAGAAAGCGAAATTACGATCAACACAGACTATGCCGCGAAATATATCGCCGCGCTGAAAGAGCTCAAGGAGGCTTTTTCGCTGGGCGGTGAGATAACCGTTATGGAGGTCGCGCGCGACCGCGAGGTCTTCGTGCTCAAAAAGCCCGAGGAAGACATCGAGCAGGATTGGCTTGGGCTCAAGACTGTGCTCGAAAGTGCGGCAGATAAGTTCCTTGCCGCGAGAGCGTCCGAGGGAGCGAGAATAGAAGCTGATCTGTGCGCCAAGGTGGAGCACATCAAAGAAAACGTTGCTGAGATTGAACGACTGTCTGCCGAGGACATCGACGGCTATCGTGCACGACTTGAAGAAAAGCTTAAGGCGGTGCTTGCGGACAATAACGTCACGGTCGATGAAAACAGAATTCTGACCGAGTGCGCGATCTACGCAGACCGCGCCGCGATCGACGAGGAGATAGTTCGCCTGAAATCGCATTTCTGCGCGTTTTACGACTACCTTAAGAGCGAGGAGCCGGTCGGCAGAAGCCTTGACTTTTTGATCCAGGAAATGAACCGAGAGACGAATACCATAGGGTCAAAATGCGGAAACTCGAGGATAGCACATCTCGTGGTCGAGATAAAGACCGAGATCGAAAAGCTCCGCGAGCAAGTGCAGAATATCGAATAACAGCAGGGGGGACGGATATGAAATTCATAAACATCGGATACGGCAATATGGTTGCCGCACATAGAATAATCACCCTGACCGGTCCCGAATCGTCGCCTATCAAGAGGCTTATTCAGGATGCCAAGGACACGGGCAGGATTATCGATGCCACCTGCGGCAGAAAGACCCGCGCGGTCATAATCACCGACTCTGACCACGTAATACTTTCCGCACTTCAGACCGAGACCGTCGCAAACAGACTGTCCGGAGACTCCGACGTCATCGACGATGAGGACGAGGACGAGTAACGTACAAAACCACACAAATTTGAATATTATTTGAGCCGCATACGCGGCAGAATGGAGATATTAATATGCTTTATCCAACGATCAACGAGCTTACAAAGGGCAAGTATAACCGCTACGAGCTTTCCTTGGCGACCGCAAGATGCGCGCGTATCGTCACCGACGAATACGTAAAGCAGAGAGAGGGTGCTGAAAAGTCGCAGACGGGCAATAAGGAGACCGACAAGCCCATCAATATGCTCATTAACAAGGAGCTTCGCGACGAAAAGGCGGTCAAGACCGCTATCAGAAGAATTCACGACGGAGAATACGTGATTGTTCGTCGTCCCGAGGGCTACGTTTACGAGACGGTCACGGAAGAAGAGGCAGTCGAGGAGCCGATCGACTTCAAGAAGATGTTTGCGGAAGACGCAGGCGACGACGAGGATGAGATCGAGGAAAACTGATTTTTAATATTACGTAGGCGCGGCTCGTTTTCGAGCGGCGCCATACGGCTTTTTTGACGGATATTGTCAAGACTGAAAGACACAAAAGCAAACGAAAGGAGAAAGCGCGTGGAAAACAAGACCTACGAATACGCAAGCGTGTATTTGCTTGATAATCCGTATTGTATCGATTGCACCTACGACTATTTTATACCGCTTGAGCTTCGCGGCGAGATATACGCGGGCAGGTTTGTTGCCGTGCCGTTCGGTAGAGGCAATCGCAAGCAGATGGCGGTAGTTAAAGAGCTTTTGCATTGTCCGTCGTTTCGTGACGCAAAGCCGATAGCCGAGGTCTGTGCTGACCGCCCCGACCTTGATTGTGAGATGCTTTCTCTTTGCGAGTATATGAAGGAGCAGTGGCTCTGCACCTTTGGCGAGGCGGTAAGATGCGTTATGCCGTCGTCCGTTCTTGGAAAAATGTCCGAATTTTATTATCCCGTGAGTACCAAAGGCCCCGATGCATCTTCGGGCTTTGACCCGGGAGATCTTTTCGTGTACGACCATTTGTGCGCGACGGGAGGAAAAAGCCTTGAGTCTTTAAAGGCAAAATTTGGCGCGGCAGTTGCGGAATCGGCAACGAAAAAGCTGCTTGCCAAGGGTATGATACGCAAGGAGCTCGTTATGGGCAAGACTATGTCCGAGGTCTGCGAGAACTATTACGCGCTCGCCATAGATGCCGATGCGTGCAAGGGCTTGCTTGAAAGCACAAAGCTTCGCTCTGAAAAACAAAAAGCGATACTTAGAGAGCTTTTAAAATCTCCCGAGCCCATATTTGCAGATCGATTGATAACTGAGCTTGAGGTCACCAAGACACAGCTTGATACGCTTGTCAAAAAAGGACTTATAACCCTCGAGAAGCGTCGCGTGTGGAGAAGATCCTACGAGTCGCAGACTGAGGAAAGAATAGAATACGAGCTAAACGCCGAGCAGACCGAGGCGCTTAAGGTTATAAAATCCAAGCTCGACGAAAACGAGGCGAGAGCGGTATTGCTCCACGGCGTTACGGGAAGCGGAAAGACCAGCGTTATTATCAGCGCCATCGACGAGGCGCTAGCGCAGGGCAAGGGAGTAATTATGCTCCTACCCGAGATCGCGCTAACACCGCAGACACTTAAGATCTTCAATTCGCGCTACGGCGACAGGATCGCTCTTGTCCACTCGGGACTTTCGGCGGGAGAGAGATATGATTCGTTTGTAAGAATAAGAGACGGAGAGGCTGACCTCGTCATAGGCACTCGCTCTGCGATCTTCTCACCCGTTAAAAATCTCGGACTCGTCATTATTGACGAGGAGCACGAGACCACTTATAAATCCGACACATCCCCAAAGTATCACGCGAGAGATATCGCAAGATGGCGCTGCGCGAAGAATAAAGCGGTGCTCCTTCTTGCCTCAGCAACCCCCTCGATTGAGAGCTATACCAAGGCGGTAAACGGTCAATATACCCTCGTAAAGCTCAAGGAGCGCTACGGCGGGGCCGAGCTTCCCGAGGTCAAGATCTGGGATATGCGAAACGAGCATAGAGACGGAAATCAGTCGCCCATCGGCACGTTGCTCAAAGAGGAGCTTAAGAATACAGCCGACCGCGGTGAGCAGGCGGTACTGTTCTTAAACCGACGAGGATACAATACCTCGGTTGGATGCAAATCCTGCGGCGAGACGCTCGTTTGCCCCAACTGCTCGATCTCAATGAATTATCACACCCGTCGCGGCGGCTACGATAACGGCTTTTTGTTTTGCCATTGGTGCGGATACAAGACCGCCGTTCCCGCAAAGTGTCCAACCTGCAGTTCCGAGCATCTGGTCAAAACAGGCTTCGGGACGCAGAAGATAGAGCAAGAGCTCGAACAGCTTCTCCCTGACAAAAAGATCTTAAGAATGGATGCCGATAGCACGGCCGCGAAAAATTCGCTCGCCGAGATCCTCGCGGAGTTCAAGGAGCGCCGCGGCGACGTATTACTCGGAACGCAGATGGTTACAAAGGGACACGATTTTCCCGACGTTACCCTCGTTGGAGTCCTTCTTGCCGATATGTCGCTCTATATGGACGACTACCATGCAAACGAGCGCACCTTCTCAATGCTCACACAGGTCATCGGACGCGCAGGTCGATCCAAAAAGAAGGGAACTGCGATCATTCAGACCAATAACCCCGACAACGATACCATTAAGCTTGCCTGCAAGCAGGATTACGAGACCTTCTACGCCTCGGAGATCAGACTCCGCAAGCTACTCGTCTTCCCGCCCTATTGCGATATCGCGCTCCTCACCCTCACGGGAACCGATGAAAAGCAGGTGCTTGTCAGCGCAAAGGTGCTAAGACAAGAAATAGATAAGCTTGCCGCCCTTGACTTCAAGGACGTCCAGATGATCGTCTTCGGACCCTTCGAGTCGCCTGTCTATAAGGTCGAGAAAAAGTACCGTATGCGAATAGTCATCAAATGTAGACTTAACCGCCGTAGCCGTGAGCTCTTCTCAAAGCTACTCACCGACTTCGGCAAAAACGGCCAGTCCAAGGTCAACCTCTCCGTAGATTTCAACCCGTCTGGATTATGATGGGCGAGACGAGGGGGAACTTTTTGGGAAAAAGTTCCCCCTCGACCCCCTCAAAAACTTCCCCTAGGATAGAGATAGGTTCTACGGTTTGGGTTTTAAAATGATATAGCAAAAAATTTAAACCAAAAACTTTTTAGAAAGTGAACCCCCTCAAAAACTTCCCCTAGGATAGAGACAAGTTCTACGGTTTGGGTTTTAAAATGATATAGCAGATTAATTGACACCCAAAACTTTTATCGAAAGTTTTTGGAGTCCAGAACCTTTTTCCCAAAAAGGTTCTGGCGGGTGCAAGGTGGAGCCCTGCGAACAAGAAAGGAGTAAACAATGGCAAAATTGAAAATAGTAAAGATAGGCGACGAGACCTTGCGCAAGGTCTGCCGTCCCGTAGACAAGATTACCCCCAGAGTTCTGACTCTGCTTGACGACATGGTGGATACGATGAGAGACGCGGGAGGCGTTGGTCTTGCGGGTCCTCAGGTAGGCATTTTGCGCCGAATCGTTGTAATTGAGGTTGAGGACGGTAACGTGCTCGAGCTGATCAACCCGAAGATAATCGCTTTTGCAGGCGAGCAGGAGGGCATGGAAGGGTGCCTTTCTCTGCCCGGTCAGTGGGGAATAGTAAAGCGCCCGATGCACGTGACCGTGAGAGCAATGAACCGCCATGGCGAGACCGTTGATTACAGCGGCTCGGGACTTTTGGCGCGTTGCTTCTGCCACGAGCTTGACCACCTTGACGGAAAGCTTTATCCCGACGTAGCCGAGAGAATGCTGACCCGCGAGGAGATCGAGGAATTAGAATAACACGAGGTCATTTGAATTTATGAGAATTTTATTTATGGGAACACCCGATTTCGCTCTGCCGACTCTGCGCGCGCTTTGCGAGAGTGGGCACGAGATCGTGGGAGTAGTAACCAAGATAGATACACCAAAGGGCAGAGGACATCACATGACTCCTCCTCCCATCAAGGTCTACGCTCTCGAGCAGAATATACCCGTATATCAGCCGAGCACGCTTAAGGGCGAGGAGTTTGCAGGAACACTCGCAGAGCTTGATCCCGAGCTGATAGTTGTCGTTGCTTTTGGTAAGATTTTGCCGCAGAACGTGCTCGATTATCCCAAATACGGTTGCGTGAACGTCCACGGCTCGCTTCTGCCCGAATACAGAGGCGCGGCACCGATGCAGAGAGCGATAATCGACGGAAAGCAGACCACGGGCATTACGACAATGCTTATGGCGGCAGGACTTGACACGGGTGATATGCTGCTCAAATCTGAGGTCGAGATCGCCGAAAATGACAACTTTGAGGATATACACGACCGCCTTGCCGACTGCGGCGCCAAGCTTTTGATAGAAACCGTTGAAAAGCTGGAAAAGGGAGAAATAATCCCCGAAAAGCAGGACGACAGCCTTGCAACCTATGCCGCGAAGATCGAAAAAAGCGACTGTCAGCTCGATTTTTCGCGCCCCGCGAGAGAGCTTCATAACCTCATCCGTGGCCTTTCGCCGATTCCGCTTTCCTTCACCCATACACCCGACGGAAAGCTGCTTAAGATCGTTGCAAGTCGCGTGCTTGACGACCATAAGACGACCGACAAGCCGGCTGGCACGGTCATTTCGGTCGGTGACGACATCAAGGTCGCTTGTGGCAAGGGGATTTTGTCGCTTCTGACAGTTGTCCCCGAGGGCAAGGGCAGAATGAGCGCCGCAGATTTCGTCCGCGGCAGAAAGATAGCAGAGGGAGATCTGCTTTCATAATTCAAAATATTTCATCGATTTATTTTGATCTTTTGATGCAAACTATTTTACAGAAAGGATTTTTGATATGGCAGACCACGCGAGAGCGCTTGCCTTCAAAATATTGAAGGACGCAGGGAAACATGCGACTTATTCAAATATTGCGATCGACCGCGCGCTGACTCAAAGTGAGCTCTGTGACGTCGACAAGGGTCTTGTCACGGCGATCGTCATGGGTGTGACCGAAAGACAGCTCACGCTCGACCATATCATCGACAAGCTTGCCGCGGACTCCCAAAAGATCGATGCCGACACAAGAGTCCTGCTCCGCATGGGCATATATCAGCTTTTCTGCCTTGATAAGATCCCCGACTACGCGGCGGTCAACGAGACCGTAAATATGGCGCCGAGAAGAAGTCGAGGCTTCGTCAACGCGATCATGCGCTCATTTTTAAGGCGACGCGATGGCGAGGGGATTGAAGGCTTTTTCCCCGATGAAAAAACCGACCCGATCGCACGGTTGTCGCTCTATCATTCCTTTCCCGAGGACGTTTGCCGTAGATTTCTGGAGATCTACGGATACGACCGCGCCAAGAAAATATTTGAAATATTCAACCGCCCGCCCAAGCTGACTCTTCGCATCAACACGCTGAAGATAAGCCGCGAAAAATATGCTCTGATGCTCGACGAAAAGGGAATCAAGTACACCTTGTCAGATCGTCTTGAAAACGCAATTTTGCTTGATAACGTCAGCTTTGCTGCGCTTCCCGGCTTTGACGAGGGCTTGTTCTTCGTTCAGGATGAGGCTTCGCAGATATGCGTTGAGGCACTTGACGCGAAAGAAAATATGCTTATGATCGACGCTTGCTCTTGCCCTGGATCAAAATCCTTCGGCTCGGCGATCAAAATGGAGAACACGGGAAAGATCCTTTCCTTCGACCTCCACGAAAGCAAGCTGAAGCTTATCGACAAGAGCGCAGAGCGCCTCGGCATCGACGTCATCACCGCATCGGTGCGCGACGGCAGAAGCTTTGATGAGACACTTGAAGGCCAAGCCGACAGAGTCCTTTGCGACGTTCCTTGCTCGGGACTTGGCGTAATTGCCAAGAAGCCCGAAATAAGATACAAAAACATTGCCGATTTTGCAAGGCTTCCCGAAATTCAGCTCGCGATCCTCGAAAATTGCTCGAGATACGTCAAAAAGGGCGGAGTGCTGGTCTATTCAACCTGCACCGTGTTGCCCGAGGAGAACGAAGAAAACGTCGAAAAATTCCTCTCGGCTCACCCCGAGTTTGAGCCCTGCGATTTTGAGGTAGGAAATGTCAAGTCCGAGCGCGGAATGCTTTCGCTTTCCCCCGACAAAGACGGAACAGACGGCTTTTTCGTATCAAAATTCATAAAAAAATAAAGATGAAAACTATGAAAAACATATTATCATACACGCCCGACGAGCTCAAGGAGCTGATGGTATCACTCGGCGAGCCGTCCTATCGGGCAGAACAGATCTTTACCCAGCTTCACAAGTGCATCTCACTTGACGAGATGACAAACGTGGGCAAGGTAACCAAGCAAAAATTACATAGCGCTCTCGATTGCAGTCTGCCACAGGTCAAGCGCAAGCTGACCTCCAAGCTTGACGGCACCGTAAAATATCTCTTCGAGCTGTCAGACGGCAACTGTATCGAGTCGGTCGTTATGAAATACGAGCACGGATATACGATCTGCGTTTCCTCGCAGGTTGGTTGCCGAATGGGATGTAAATTCTGCGCTTCGACCGTGGCGGGCAGAGTCCGTGATCTTGAATCGGGTGAGATACTCGGTCAGCTCATCGCGGCACAGAAGGATCTCGGCATCAGAATATCCAATATCGTTATGATGGGAATCGGCGAGCCGCTTGACAACTACGCTAACGTCGTAAAATTTCTGCAACTTGTAAATCTCCCGGAGGGAGTCAACGTCGGATACCGCCACATCTCGCTTTCGACCTGCGGTGTCGTTCCGAAAATATACGAGCTTGCAAAGCTTGATCTTCCGATCACGCTCTCGGTCTCGCTTCACGCGTCGGACGACAGCACGCGCTCGGAGATCATGCCGGTCAATAAGGCGTGGGGCGTGGACGAGCTCCTCGACGCTTGCCGCGAGTATTACAGATCCACCCAGCGCCGAATTTCCTTTGAATACACACTCATCGCAGGGAAGAATGATACCAAGCAAAACGCCCTGCACCTTGCAAATACACTTAACGCAAAGCTTCGCACGAGAAGCGAGACCATGCCGATCCACGTCAACCTCATCCCCGTAAACGAGGTCACCGAATCGGGCTTCAGAAGCTCGGACAAGACCGCCGTCAAAGCCTTCGCCGCAACCCTCGAAAGCCACGGCATCAGAGCAACCGTGCGCCGTACGCTCGGCTCGGATATCAATGCCTCCTGCGGTCAGCTCAGACGCGAGGACGCGGAGGGGGATGCGAGGGGATGCGAGGAGATGCGCAAGGGAACTTTTTGAAAAAAGTTTCCTTGACCTTCAAAAACTTCCCGTAGGATAGGGATAGATCCTACGGTTTGGGTTTTAAAATGATATAGCATAAAGATCACACACCCCAAAACCCTTATTGAAGGTTTTTGGAATCCTTAAAACCTTTTTTCCAAAAAGGTTTTAAGCCGCCGGAGGCAACGCGCCCCTTTACATATCAACAAAAAGGGGAATTGCCGTGAAAAAGAAAGAAATCTCGTCAAAAAGGCTGCTGTTGGGAGCTTTTATATCAATAGCGGTGCTTGTAACAACCTCGGTCTGTGTCTTTTTCGCACTGTTTGTAAATACAAAAAGAGACCGCGATTTAATCATTATCCCATCATTCGTAGGGCAGAAATATGCGGAACTTGAGCCTCATGACAGAATAAAGTTTGAGTGCGAGCTCGTATATTCGGACGACGTGCCCGAGGGAGAGATCATTTCTCAATCGCCCTATTCGGGAGCGAGGCGAAAGGTTGAATTTGGGGCGCTTTGCACCGTAACACTGACCGTCAGTATGGGCGCGGAGGATCGCACTCTGCCAGAACTCAAAAATTACACTTACGCAGAGGCGGCATCAACGCTCCGCAAGTTAGGAGCACAGATACGTATAGTGTTGGTGTACGACGACGAAGCCGAAAGCGACAGAGTACTGTACACCTCACCCGCGGCAGGCACGAGAATAGAGCATGGCGAACGCGTCACGCTTTTTATTTGCCGTAAGCATGTCAAAGGCTCGGTTAAGGTTTGCGACCTGACCGGACTCGATCAAAGCTCGGCTTGCACCAAAATTTTGGCCGACGGCTTGCTCCTCGGCGAGATAACCTTTGAGCTCTCCGATACTGTGGAAGAAGGGTACGTGATATCGCAAAGCATTGCCGCGGGAAGCTACGTCAGATATCACAGCACGATAAATATCACTGTAAGCGCGGGAAAAAAAGACAAAATCGATCAACTACATCCGTTCGGTAGATATATTACCGATGAAGATGATTAAAAACGGAGAATAGGGTGAAAGTTATTTACGCCCAATAGGGAAATATTAGCGCACAACGTAGAGAGATAGCTTCACTACTCGCCTGTGGCGTAATTCACCGATAGCAAATTGTGCCGCCGATGGCGGCGGAATGGAGATTTAATGGATCTGAAGATTAAAGGAAAAATAATGGGACTTTTGGGCGGACTTTACACCGTCAGAGTAAAAGACGGGAAGGAATACAGAGAAATATCCTGCCGCGCCAGAGGTGTTTTCAGACACGGAAACCAATCCCCAATGGTAGGAGATGACGTTGTACTCGACGTGTCGGACGGCGAGCAGAACGCGGTGATCAATGAGATCAGCGATCGCAAAAACTCGCTTATCCGTCCGCCGCTTGCCAATCTTGACACAATATTTGTTACAATGGCGGCAAGCTCCCCAAAACCAATGCTTGACATGACCGATAAGCTCACTGCAATCCTTGAGCATAACGATATTACTCCCGTTATCGTGGTCGGCAAATGTGAGCTTGACAGAGAATATGCCGCGCTTATCAAGGAGACTTACGAAAAAACAGGATATAAGGTTTTCGTCCTTTCTTGTGCCACGGGTGAGGGAATAGATGAAATACAAAATTATATAAACACTTCTCTTGACGGAAAGATCGCCGCATTTGCAGGTGCTTCGGGAGTTGGCAAATCAACGCTTATGAACAAGCTTTTCCCGACGCTAGAGCTCGGCACGGGAGACGTAAGCCGAAAGACCGCAAGAGGAAAGCATACCACCCGCGCGGTCACGCTTTTCCCCATAGGAGAAAACTCCTTTCTTGCAGACACCCCGGGATTTTCAATGCTGGACTTTGAAAGATTCGATTTCTTCGATCTCGAGCAGCTTCCACTTTGCTTCCCCGAGATAAACGACCGTATCGGCGAGTGCAAGTATACCAAATGCACACACTTGAAGGAAGAGGGCTGCGCTATCGTCGAGGCGGTCAAACGCGGAGAGATAGCGAAAAGCCGCCACGAGAGCTACGTTTTGCTCTACGATATCCTCAAAAACAAACATAAATGGGATAAATAATTACTTATGAAAGCATATATTTTTACAGGCGGAGAGATATTCCACCAATACATAGAGGAAAAGCCCGAGGGAGACGACCTCGTTATCGCCGCCGACGCGGGATATAAAAACGCTAAGCTTATGGGCGCACATATAAATATTCTTATCGGCGACTTCGATTCGCTTGGCGACGTGCCCGGCGACGTCGACGAGGTCTTCAAGCTTCCCGCAGAGAAGGACGTTACCGATACGCAGATCGCGGTCGACATGGCAGTAGAGCGAGGTGCCGACGAGATAGTGATCGTCGGAAGCACGTCGGGCAGACTCGACCATACGCTCTCTACGCTCGCGATCCTTGAAAAATATTGGGAAAAACGCCTGCCGATATATATCGTGAACGGCCAGAACCGCGTCAGATATATCCGCGACAGCGGATTTATCGTGGTGAGAAGCCAATATAAATATTTCTCGGTAATCGCCGCAGACGAAAAGGTCAAAGGTGTCAGTATCGAGGGCGGAAAGTATCCGCTGGTCAAGAAAACGCTCATGCGCAACCACCAATTTGCCGTTTCCAACGAGATCACTAAAAATTGCGCGCTTATAACCGTTAAAAAGGGCGGCGTTTATATAATAGAGTCGAAAGACCTGTAATTTTTGAGGTCAGTATCCCTCCGTCAGCATATAATGTTGGTGAACACATTATATTCGGAGGTCGTTATGAAAATAATACTTGTGCGCTCACCGGGCTTCTTAGCCCCAATCCTCAGAAAAATATTCGGGATAAAAAAAGAGAAGAAAAAGAGATAAGTCTCCGACGGCTTAAGAATCTTCAAAAACTTCAATCAGGCGAGTTGTTTTTATCCCATTCTAAAAACCCAAACCGTGGAACCGATTTACCCCAGGCTCCACCATCTCAAAACCCGATCCGTAGAGCCTATCTCTATCCTAGGGGGAGTTTTGAGGGGTCAAGGGGAACTTTTGCAAAAGTTCCCCTTGCGCGCCTCCCTCGCGCCTCCCTTGCAAACCACAAAGAAAGGACAAGTCAAAATGCACGATAAAGGTTTTTTCCCTATAACCAAAGAAGATATGATTGAAAGAGGCTGGGATCAGCCTGATTTCGTGTACGTATGCGGCGACGCGTACGTAGACCATCCGTCCTTTGGCGCGACGATAATCTGCCGAGTGCTTGAGGACAAGGGCTTCAGAATCGCGTTTCTGTCGCAGCCCGACTACAAGTCCTGCGAGGATTTCAAGAGATTCGGCAGACCAAGACTCGGATTTTTGGTAAGCGCGGGAAATATAGATTCAATGGTCGCGCACTACACCGCAGCGAAGAAAAAGAGAACCTACGATTATTATTCTCCGGGCGGTAAGATGGGCAAGCGTCCCGACCGCGCGGTCATCGTCTATTCCAACAGAATCCGCGAAGCGTACGGCGACGTGCCGATAATTCTTGGTGGACTCGAAGCATCCCTGCGCCGTTTTGCACATTATGACTATTGGGACGACAAGGTTCGCCGCTCGGTGCTGGTAGACAGCCGCGCCGACATTCTGACCTACGGAATGGGCGAGAAGATACTCACCAGAATCGCCGAGCTTCTCGACAAGGGTGTGCCGATCAAGAAGATAAGAGACGTCAGAGGCACGGTCTACCTTTGTAAGCCCGAGGATAAAGTCAATTATCCCGTGGCGGCAACATTCGATTATAACGAGCTCAAGACTGACAAAAGAAAGTATGCCGAAGCGTTCGGCGTGCAGTATAAAAATCAGGACTCTATCAACGGACGGGCTATCTGCGAGCTTTACGACGGCAAAATGTTAGTCCAGAACCCGCCGATGCCTCCGCTTGAAAGAAAAGAGCTCGACCATGTCTATAGTCTGCCATATATGCGTGCGTACCACCCCTCGTACGAAAAGGAGGGCGGCGTGCCTGCGATCGAGGAGGTCAAATTCTCGCTCACGCATAACCGCGGTTGCTTCGGTGCCTGCAATTTCTGTGCGCTCGCCTTCCATCAGGGAAGGACCGTGCGCTCGAGAAGTATAGAAAGCGTTGTCAACGAGGCAAGGATAATTGCCGAAATGCCCGATTTCAAGGGCTACATACACGACGTAGGAGGGCCTACGGCAAACTTCCGTTACCCCTCGTGCGATAAGCAGCTTGAAAGCGGCGTATGCCCCTCGCGCAAATGCCTTGCGCCCACGCCGTGTAAAAATCTCAAGGTCGATCACACCGAGTATATCAAGCTTCTCGAGGAGATAGAGAAGATCCCCAAGATAAAAAAGGTCTTCGTTCGCTCGGGTATCCGCTTCGACTACCTGATGTGCGACAAAAATGACGCGTTTTTCCGCAAGCTTGTGCGCGATAACGTCTCGGGACAGCTTAAGGTCGCGCCCGAGCATTGCTCGTCGCCCGTGCTTCGCTGTATGGGCAAGCCTGATTTTGACGTATATCAGAGCTTCAGAAAAAAGTTTTTCGATATCACCCACGAGATCGGAAAAGAGCAGTACCTCGTGCCCTACCTTATGTCAAGTCACCCGGGCTCAACGCTCGACGATGCGATCAACCTCGCACTCTGCCTCAAGCGTGACCACTGTGCGCCCGAGCAGGTGCAGGACTACTATCCCACCCCTGGCACTGCGTCCACGGTCATGTATTATACGGGAATAAATCCGCTTGATATGAAGCCGGTCTACGTAGCTACCGATTATCACGAAAAACAGCTTCAAAGAGCGCTTTTGCAGTATAACAGACCGCAAAATGCCGACCTCGTCCGCGAGGCGCTTGTCAAAGCGGGCAGAGAGGACCTTATCGGCTACGGCGAGGACTGTTTGGTTCGTCCCGCCACCGACAGATCGGCAAAACAGACGCACACTCGACCCCAAAAGGATAAAAATTTCCATTCCTCGCGTGCTACGTCCAAGGACAAGCAGGGTAGATCGGGTAGCGGCAGATCAAACACCAAAAATGCCGCAGGCGCGAAAAGCACAACCGTGCGAAACTCCAAAAATAGAAAAAATCATAGTTCTGTAAGAGATTCTGCGCGAAAAACAAATAAAAAAACACGATGATCGAGCATTTGGTCACAATTAATTAACAAATTTTAAAGGTAATTCATGTTGACCCTATTGCTTTTTTATCTCTGAAATGCTATAATATCTATGGCCTATGGGGTTGTTGATCTTTAAGGAGGCTTATTGCCAATGAAAAAATACGATTATCTTATCGTCGGCGCGGGTCTGTTCGGCGCGGTTTTTGCAGAGCAGGCGAAGCAGCACGGGAAAAACGTTCTCGTCATAGATCGCCGCGATCATATAGCGGGCAACGTGTATACTGAGTCCGTAGAGGGAATAAACGTCCACAAATACGGCGCGCACATCTTCCATACCAATGATAAGAAGGTTTGGGAATACGTAAACAGATTCGCGGAATTTAACCGATATACCAACTCTCCCGTGGCAAACTACCACGGCGAGCTTTACAGTCTGCCATTCAATATGTATACCTTCAATAAGATGTGGGGAGTTGTCACTCCCGAAGAGGCGCAGGCAAAGATCGAGGAGCAGAGAGCGGCGGCGGGAATAACCGAGCCCAAAAACCTCGAGGAGCAGGCGATCTCACTCGTCGGCACGGACATATACGAAAAGCTTATAAAGGGATATACCGAAAAGCAGTGGGGCAGACCCTGCGATTCGCTTCCGTCCTTCATAATCAAGCGTCTGCCCTGCAGATTTACCTTTGATAATAACTACTTCAACGCGAAATATCAGGGAATCGCCGAGGGCGGATATACAAAAATGGTCGAGAATATGCTCGACGGCATCGAGGTCAGACTCGGAGTTGATTTCCTTGAAAATAAGGACGAGCTCTGCGCGCTTGCCGAAACGGTCGTTTATACGGGAGCTATCGACGAGTATTACGGATATAAGCTCGGTGCACTTGAATACCGTTCGGTAAGATTTGAGACCGAGATTCTGGATAAGCCGAATTTTCAGGGCAATGCCGTCGTCAATTATACCGACAGAGAGACCCCTTGGACGAGAATTATCGAGCATAAATTCTTCGAGTTCGGAGCTCAGCCGAAGACCGTTATCAGCCGCGAGTACAGCTCGGAGTGGACGGTCGGCGACGAGCCATACTATCCCGTAAACGACGAGAAAAACGGCGCACTTTACGCGAAATATAAGGAGCTTGCCGAGTCCGAGCAGGGAATCATATTCGGCGGCAGACTCGGAGAATACAAATATTACGATATGGATACAGTGATAGCTTCGGCACTGAAGCTGTCGGAAACCATTTTGGAGTGAAGTTATGAATAATCAGAAATTACTTACCGTAACCGTTCCGTGCTATAATTCGGAGGGCTACATGCGCAAATGTATCGACAGCTTGCTTGTCGGCGGAGAGAGAGTTGAGATAATCATCATCAACGATGGATCAAAGGACAACACGGGCGCTATCGCGGATGAGTATGCAGAAAAATATCCCGAGATCGTAAGAGTCGTTCATCAGGAGAATGGTGGTCACGGCGAGGGCATAAATCAGGGTCTTAAGAGAGCAACGGGCGTATATTTCAAGGTCGTGGACAGCGACGACGTGCTCGACGAGAATCTCCCTTTGATGCTTGATAAGCTCGAAGAATGCGAAGCACAGGGCGGAGTAGATCTTCTTGTAACCAATTATTTTTATGCCCATGAGGATGGGATCGGCGACCAGTCGATCTGTTACAAAAACGCGCTGCCCGAAAACAGAATCTTCACGTGGGAGGAGACCCGTCGTTTCCGCCTCCGTCAGATGCTGACGATACACAGCTGTACCTTCCGCACCGAGATCATGAGAAAGAGCGGCAAGGAGCTCCCGAAGCATACCTTCTACGAGGACAACTATATGATCTGTCTGTCGCTGCCGTACGTTGAGAAAATGTATTATCTCAATAAAGACCTCTACCGCTATACCATCGGCAGAGAGGGACAGTCGGTGCAGAGAGATATCTTCAGAAAGAGATATAAGCATCAGCTTCTCAGCACGGTTCTGAGCTTCCAAAGCTGCCACCTTGACGATCTGAAATCCCGCAAGCTCCGCCGATATATGAAGCACGAGCTTTTCATGATGTTCGGCATTTCGACCTTTATCACCAGAGGCAACAAGAGCAAGGAGACCGACGCGGATCTCAAGCAGATGTGGGAGGATTGCAAGGCGTTTGACAAAAAGTACGGCAATTATTTCCGTTGGCGTACGCCCCTGATCTTCGCAAATCTCCCGGGCGCATTCGGCAGATGGCTCACGGGTGTCTTCTACGCTATCTCCAACAAGATCGTCAGATATTATTAAGAATAACAAAAAGCGCTTACGTTTCGTAAGCGCTTTTTCTAAAAAACGGGAGAAGGATAAAATCCTTCTCCCGTTTTAATACGTTACCCGAATCAGTCCTCAACAGGATTTACGTCGTCCTCGTCAACGATGCAACCGAGTGTTTTTTCACTTTTTCAATTCTTCCATAATATCACCCGTTCCATTATCGTAACAAGTATCTATGATAGAAGCCGTTTTTACTTCTTCTAACAAATTTCTAAGCTTTTAGTTTATATACTCTGTTCCTGTTTTCGCCCTCGGCAATGAGAATATCATCCTCGATCATCTTGCCCAGGACAGCTCTTGTTCTCGAATCACTAATGCCGATAAGGGAGGAAAGCTCGGAACACTTGGCAGAAATGTTTTCAGTAAGATATACTACAATAGCTTCTCTATACGCAACTGTTTTTGTCGCTCGCTTCTTATCGCTTGATTTTATCGCTTGGTTTTTATCGCTCGGTTTTCCAAAAGTAAGCGATAAAGTGATTCTATCGGGTTCAAAACTCTCGTTGATAACGGGGGCAGACCAACCTTGCTTTTTCCAAACGCCGAAAATGTTGGGAATACCGCTACCTGCGCGCTCACCGACGTCGATAAGGTTGAACATCTTGATTAGCGTGCTATTACGGGGATCGGAAACGCCGCCACTCTTTGCCGCCTCCACGTCGATACGGAAGCCGCCGGGGTTTGAAAGAGTGATAACATCCTTCTTTTTGATGATAACAAGACCTTGTCTACCGTAATAGTCGGCGTTTATCAAGCAATTCGCAAGAGCTTCGCGTAATGCTTTATGAACGGGTGTATCGTCAATGCGGTCGCCACCCTCGAGCTTGAACGGAACTTTAATATCCTGCGTAATCTTGTTATAAACGCGGAAATAGAAATCGTAAACATTTCCACTCCAATCGCCCGATGAAGATACAATGCGGTCAGTCCAACGAGTGTTGGGATCAAATTGCTCCTGATAATCAAGGAAATATGCGGGAAACTCTTTGACAATTTCGTATTCGTAGCCGAACATCAACAGTCCTGCGGCGGTGGGGTGCATCTTACCGTCGCTCGATCTTCCAACCGCACCGAGATTGTAAAGGAACTCAACATCTTCAAGCTCCTCCCATACGTGTCCGGGGCGATAGGTTTTCATACGGATGCGGTAACGTTTCACGCTGTCATAATCGAAGGCGTTAAGCTCCATTCCTTCAAGCACGAGCATATCCTGTGTCTTGATTGCAGCGTCACGCATCATCGCTCCAACTTCTTCCTTGGTGCACTTGTAGTCACCCTCACCGTTGCGGCGATAGCTTCCCGAAAGAGGATTGCCGTCGATATATACGGGCTTATCGCTACGCTGCGCGCGAGGTACACGGATAGCCACAATGCGCTTGCCGTCGATGTCCTCGATAGTTACATCCTTGTCGGATAAAATGTTTGCGCTCACCTTGTTCGCGTTATTGACAATATCCCAAAAGTCCTTTATTAGCTTTTCGGGATCGGGTAGGTCAACGGGATGCAAGGATTTGTCAGCGTGTTCCTCAACACCGAGCAGAATGATGCCGCCGAGCGTATTAGCAAACGCAGAGTAGGTTTCCCAAATGCTACGGGGCAGACCGCCAATTGCCTTTTTTGCTTCAATGCGGTTGTTTTCTTTGTATTTTTCAATGTTGTTGAAATCAATCATCGTAAGACCTCCACATTATTCGTTCTCATCGGGCACGATCTCGACAATATCCCCGATTTCACACCTCAGAGCTACACATATCTTTACGAGAACGTCGGTTGTAACAACCGTGCCCTCCTTGCCCATTTTCGTAATGGTAGCAAGGCTGAGTCCTGCGCGCTCCGCGAGCTCCTTTTTCTTCATATTACGGTCGATGAGAAGTTTGAATAAAGGTTTATAACTTGCAGCCATAAGTCACCTCAAAAAATACATCATTACAGTTTATATTATAACACATAATTTGCGAAAAATCAACGCGCAAGTTAAAATATTCGTGCGATAATAGGAATTTTACAACGAAAAGCGCTGTCATTGACACTTTAATGAAAAAAAGAGTGCATATAAAATAGACAGGGCACAGACAAAACCGCCTGCGTCCCGTATAGGTATTTAGTTTGAAAATTCAATAGTCAAACGCAAAAAAGAGCTGTCTTAGACGCGTTACGATACGCATTAAGACAGCTCAAATATGTTACCCGAATCAGTCTTCAACAGGGTTTACGTCGTCCTCGTCAACGATGCAACCGAGCTCGCTGCCGCAAGCAGGGCAAGCAAGATCCTCAGCGTTTACCGACTCGTCGAAGCAAACGGTCTCACCGCAAGAGGGGCAAACTATCTCAAAATAGTCCTCGTCGTCGCAGTATTCGCATTCGCCGCAAAGCTCGCACTCGTCGCACTCGCCGTCGCATTCCTCGTCATCCCACTCGTCATCATCCTCATCCTCGTCGAGAAGAACCTCCTCAACGTCGCCGAGATCCTCGTCGAGCTCCTCGCAGTAATCGAAGAGATCCTCAACGTCAGCGTCGATCTCAGTGATAGCCTCTGCCATATCGGAGCAGAGATCGAGAAGCGCCTTGATTATCTTCGCTTCAGCAGTATCCTTCTTGTCGAGCTCGAGACCTTCGCAAAGACCCTTGATGTATGCAGTCTTTTCAGTAAGTGTCATTTTTATGATCCTCTTTTCTATAAATTTTGCTATATAAAACGGGAGCTTGCGCACGATTTGTACAAAAGCCTCCCGTTTTATTGTTTTCAGAAATTAAGCACGGGACAGATATTCACCCGTACGAGTGTCGATCTTGAGCATATCGCCAACGTTGATGAAGAGCGGAACCTTGATAACCGCGCCGGTCTCAAGAGTTGCGGGCTTCAGGGTGTTGGTTGCGGTGTTACCTGCGAAACCGGGGTCGGTCTCGGTAACCTCAAGCTCAACGAACGTGGGAGCTTCAACTCCGAATACGTTGCCCTTGTAGGAAATGATCTTGCACATCATTTCTTCCTTAACGAACTTGAAAGCATCGCCGAGCTTGTCTCTGTTAAGAGGAAGCATGTCGAATGTCTCCATGTCCATGAAATAGTAAAGATCGCCATCGGTGTAGGAGTACTGCATATCTTTTCTCTCGATATAAGCATTCTCATACTTGTCCGTAGGGCTGAAAGTTTTCTCGATAACTGCTCCGGAAATAACGTTCTTGAGCTTAGTACGAACGAAAGCCGCGCCCTTGCCGGGTTTTACGTGCTGGAATTCGATAACCTGATAAACGTTACCATCCATTTCAAAAGTTATACCGTTTTTAAAATCGCCGGCTACTACCATAAAAGTTTACCTCCAAATAAGCACCAAATTAAAGTCGTGCATAGTTTACATTTCATTATATAACAAAATCAGCCTCTTTTCAAGAGGAGACAGACCGAATTTTGTAAATTTTCTGTTACAATCAACGTCTTCAAGCATTTTTTACAGCTCATAACGCTCAATGACCGTTCCGTCAAGCTCTTTGATCTCAAAAATGCCATCCTCGTAGACTCCGTAAGTCTTGGGATTGTTGTTTTTCGGCAGACTGACCGATCCGGGATTGATGCAGGTCACTCCGCCGACCTCACAAAGTCCGAGCACATGCGTGTGACCGTACAAAAACACGGTTCCACTAGACAACGGCGGCAGATTTTCGGGCGAATATTTGTGCCCGTGAGACATAAACAAGCTTATTTTGGCATCACCGTCATAGACCCACGCCGTGTCCGAAAGAATAGGGAAGTTAAGCACCATTTGATCCACCTCGGTGTCGCAGTTTCCCCTCACGCAAAGTAGCTTGTCCGCAGCGGCGTTAAGCATTTCGATCACTTTCTTCGGCGCATAGCCCTCGGGTAGATCGTTCCTCGGCCCGTGATAAAGCAGATCACCAAGGAGAAGTATCTTTTCTGCAGATTCACGCTCTGCCGCGTCGAGCATAGCGCGACAGCACGCCGCGTCTCCGTGTATGTCGGATGCAATTAAAAGTTTCATAGTTAGATTCCTTTCCGAGGGGGATGCGCGAGGGGAACTTTTGTAAAAGTTCCCCTCGACCCCTCAAAACTTCCCATAGGATAGATATTGATCCTACGGTTTTGGTTTTAAAGCCTCACAGTACAAGAGCGTTACTCTTTAACAAGTATTTTCTCGATCTCAAGGATGTAAAAGCGATGGTAGTCGCCGTTATAATGCGAGAGCATATTCTTATCAACGAATTTTTCTTCCTTCAGATCGTCGGCATAAAGCTTTCTGCATATCATTATCACGTCTGACTCCGCGATCGCGGGAACGCCGTCAAATCTTTCTGTCGAAAGACCGCACTCCTTAAGCTTATCGCAGTTACGACCCGACTCTCTGCCGCAAAATGCGAGTGATTTGCGGTATTCTTCTCCGAGAAAGCACAGAGAGATTTTCTCACTTTCCTCAACCAGACCGTAAGTATATCTTTGCGGACGGATATATGCAGTCGCCACGGGCTTGTTCCAGAGTATGCCGAGGCCACCCCAGCTTGCCGTCATAGCACTCGCACCGCTTTCCTTCGAGCCGTCGGGAGCGCAGATAAGCATCCAATCCTTTCCGATAAGACGAAAGGGCGAGCGATCAAATTCATCGGGAGTTAACTGAATATAAGAGTTCATTTTTGCCTCCGTTCCGCCGCGATTTGCGGCATAAGTGCGCAATGTCTGTAAGGGAAATGCGCCATTTTCTTTATTTTATCACAAAAAGCACGCGATTGCAAGCGATTATTTGAAATCCTTATTTATTATATGCAAATTCACCTTAAAAGTTTCTGAAATCTGTTGACAACGCCTTGACGATATGCTAAAATTAGTCGACCGATATGGTCAGTTTTCAGACCGAAGGAGATGCACAATGAGTATCTTAAGCTACAAGGGCAAACAATTTTATATGGACGGCGAGCCCTTCACCGTCATCTCGGGTGCGATGCACTATTTCAGGATACCGCAGGAATATTGGTACGACCGCCTGCTCAAGCTCAAGGAGTGCGGCTTTAACTGTGTAGAGACCTACACCTGCTGGAATCTTCACGAGCGTGAGGAGGGCAAGTTTGATTTCTCGGGTATGCTCGATATCGAAAAATATATAGAGACCGCCGCAAGCCTCGGACTTTACGTTATTCTCCGTCCGGGTCCCTACATCTGCGCGGAGTGGGATTTCGGAGGCCTGCCCGCGTGGCTTTTGCAGTATCCCGATATGGCTCTGCGTTGCAACGACGAGCTTTATCTTTCTAAGGTGCGCAGATATTATAAGGAGCTTCTCGGAAGAATAAGACCCCATCTCGCAGTCAACGGCGGAAACATTGTAATGCTCCAGGTCGAAAACGAGTACGGCAGCTACGGAAACGATAAAGACTATCTGCACGCGGTTCTTGATATGTATAAGGAATTTGACGCCGACTGCCTTTTCTTTACGTCGGACGGCCCCTGCTATAGCATGCTCACGGGCGGCACTCTGCCCGGCGAGTGCATCAGCGTTGCGAACTTTGGCTCAAGACCCGAGGAGCAGAGTGCGGTCATGTTTGAATATTTCCCCGACCAGCCCTTTATGTGCGGAGAATATTGGAACGGTTGGTTTGACCATTGGGGAGTCGAGCACCACCGCAGAGATGCCAAAGAGATCGTTTCGGACTTCAAGACCTTTATGGACAACGATTGGTCGATAAACGTCTATATGTTCCACGGCGGCACGAATTTCGGCTTCACCAACGGCGCGAATTATACCGACAGATACTTTGCAACGATCACAAGCTACGATTACGGCGCGCTTCTGACCGAGGCGGGCGACAGAACCGACGCTTATTATAAATTCCGCGACATCCTCGTCGAAAAATACGGCGATAAGGTTCCCGCGATCACCGCCAAGGAGACCGAAAAAGCGGCTTACGGCAAGGTCGAGCTGACCGAGAGCGCTAAGCTCTTTGATAATCTTGAAAACCTTTCCTCACCCGTCCGCGTTGCTGCTCCCAAATTTATGGAGAGCATCGGTCAGGATTTCGGATATATCCTTTACAGAACCACAGTCAAGGGCCCGGCAAACGATTGGCCGCTGAATTTCGCGCACGTACACGATCGCGCGCAGGTCTTTGTCGACGGTGAATATAAGGCGACCTATATGCGCAGCACAGAGCTTCCCGACGAGCAAAAGGTCAAGCTGCCTATGACATACGGCGAGCAGAAAAAGCTCGACATCCTCGTTGAAAACATGGGAAGAATAAACTACGGCCCCAAGCTGAGAGATCAGAAGGGCGCGGTTGGAATGCGATTTGGCACACAGCTCCACTTCGGCTGGGATATGTACGCGCTTCCTATGAACGACCTCTCCCGTCTCGAATATAAGGAGACAGACGGAGAGAAGACAGACGGTCCCGTATTCCTGCGCGGAAGCCTTGAGATCAGCGGCGCGCCCAAGGATACCTTCCTGCGCCTCGACGGCTTCGAAAAGGGATTTGTAACCGTCAACGGCTTCAATCTCGGCAGATATTGGAAGGTAG
>JAZSGD010000234.1:0-3004 GCA_045532555.1 Eubacteriales bacterium
CGAGAGATATATGCCTGCAGATGCAAGCGCGATATTACGCTATCTTTCCTCGGGCGCGATCAAGGGAATCGGCAAGAAGACTGCACTCAAGATCGTTGAGGAGTTTGGTGACAACACCCTCGACGTGCTTGAAAATCATCCTGACTGGTTGTCCGATATTCCCGGAATAAGTCTCAAAAAGGCCAAGCAGATATGCGAGGATTTCAAGGCGAAGGCAGGTATTCGCTCGGCGATGATGTTTTTCAGAGACTTTTTCGGTGCGGCAACGACCGTTAAGATCTACAAGCGTTGGGGTTCTGCCGCGATTGATATTGCAAAGTCCGATCCTTACCGTCTTTGCGACGAGATAGACGGAATCGGATTTGAGCGAGCAGACTCTATGGCGATGAAGCTTGGAATCGAAAAGGATTCTTACTCCCGACTTATCAGCGGAGTCGCGCACGTGCTCAAATACAATGCGGCGCAGAACGGCCACGTTTGTCTGCCGCGAGAAAAGCTTATTTTTGCTTCGGCGCGGTTGCTTGAAGCCAAAGAAGATCAGATAAACACGGTCATCGACGATATGATCGCTATGGGAAGGCTCAAATATTCGAGATTCAACGAGACGGTTTATTTGTACGATAATTTTGCTTACGAGTGCGAAAAATATATCGCGGAAAAGCTCGATCTTATTGACAAGGTCTGTCCTGCGGTCAGCACCTCGGATGCAAATGTTTTTATTGAAAACGAAGAAAGAAAGAACGGCTTTTCGTATGCCGTGATGCAGAAAAAGGCAATAATCAGCGCGCTTGAAAACGGCGTTATGCTACTTACCGGAGGACCCGGCACGGGTAAGACCACCATAGTCAAGGCGCTTCTCGATATTTTCAGCAGTATGGATATGAAGGTCGCGCTTGCCGCCCCCACAGGTCGCGCTGCAAAAAGGCTTTCTGAGGCTACCTCGCACGAGGCAAGGACTATTCACCGTTTACTCGAGTTTGAGTATTCCACGGAGGACGGAGACAGACCCGGATTTCGACGGAACGAGACCGATCTGCTCGAGGAAAACGTCGTTATCATCGATGAATCATCGATGATAGACAATATACTTATGTCAAGTCTGCTTCGCGCGATAAAACCCGGTGCGAGAGTTATTCTTATCGGCGACGCCGACCAGCTGCCAAGCGTTGGCGCAGGAAACGTATTGCACGACCTGCTTGAATGTGGTAGATTTGCGACTATCAAGCTCGATGAGATCTTCAGGCAAGCGCAAGAGTCGTTGATCATAACCAACGCTCACAAGATAAATCGCGGAGAGATGCCGAGACTTGACGTCAAGGACAACGACTTTTTCTTCCTTGCGAGAAATACCGATGAGGAGATCGCATACACGGTCACTGATCTTTACAAGAACCGACTTCCGAGGACGTACGGCGCACAGACGGTTGGAAATATTCAGGTCATCACTCCGTCAAGAAAGGGCGATGCCGGAACAGACAACCTCAACGTGATGATACAATCTGCGCTCAATCCTCCCAATTCCAAGCGTCGCGAGCACAAGCACCGCGAGCGTGTTTTCCGCGAGGGCGACAAGGTGATGCAGATCAAAAACAACTACGAGATCGATTGGAGTCGCGAGGACGACGAAACGGGCACGGGAATTTTCAACGGAGATATAGGAACTATTCTTCGTATCGACTCGTTTAACGAGTGCATGGAAATTGTCTTCGATGACAGACACGTGACCTATGATTTCACGATGCTCGAGGATCTTGAGCACGCGTATGCCATTACCGTGCACAAGAGTCAGGGCTGCGAATATCCGATAGTTATTATTCCTCTGTATCGTGCTCCGAGTATGCTTCTGACGAAGAATCTCTTTTACACCGCAGTCACGCGCGCGCAAAGAATGGTAATTCTTGTAGGAAGGGCGGACGTTGCCGAGGCTATGGTGTCCAACACCCATACGAGCGCAAGGTATACCTGCCTTAAACAAAGACTACTTGTCAAATGATAAAAACCGAGAGAGAAGCTTGGCGGTTTCTCTCTCTTTGTTATTAAAGAGGTTTTATGAAAATCAAGTTTTTTGAAATTTTGAAAAATCTGTTTTTTGTGCCCAAGTGCATTTCTTGCAACGAACGGCTATCGCCGATTTCCAAAGACGAGACCGGCGCACACGGCAAAATATGCTTTTGCGAGGATTGTTTTAAAAAATGGGAAAAGGCAAAGGGGGCTTTGTGTCCCGTTTGCTCTAATGTTTCTGCGCTTTGTTCTTGTCATCCGGGCTTTTTCAAGGATAAGCAACCGAGCATTCCGTCGGTCTGCTTTTACAATCCCGAGTCAAACAACGTTCAAACGAGAGCGATCTTGAAAATGAAACGCACGAACAACGCACAATATTTTGAATTTATGGCAGAGGAGCTCGCGCCATTTCTTGAAAAAACGCTCGCAAGAATGGCTATAGATCCGAAGGATTGCGTGTTTACTTGGATACCAAGAACCAACTCGGCGATCGCTGAAACAGGATTTGATCAAGGCAGGGAATTGGCTAAAAATGTTGCGCTCAGCTTTGGTGCAACGGCTCAGCCCACATTTGTCCGCCAAAAGGGAAAAGAGCAAAAGCAACTTTCCAAAAAGGAACGAAGCAAAAATGCGGAAACCTCCATATTTTTGAAAAACCCGAAGCATAAAAATCCTTTCGGTTGTAAAGATAAACGAGTCAAGGCGGAAGATTTTGCATCGAACAAGGCGTTTGTGATAGTTGACGACGTGATGACTACGGGTGCTACGCTTCAAAGAGGAGTGGAGCTTTTGCAAAACGCGGGGGCGGAGACTGTAATCGTTGCCTGCATTGCAAAGACCGAGACAAAAGCTAAAAAATAAAGCACGGTCGACGGCTTTCGAAATCAAAAAACAAAAAACGACGGGCTTTTTTATTATTCGATTTTTTGTTTTCTGTAAGTTAATGATATATTTATAAAAAATATTTGACTTTTGGTAATATTTTGTTGTATAATTAAAATGG
>JAZSGD010000101.1:0-12675 GCA_045532555.1 Eubacteriales bacterium
TACGATCCGACTTTGGGAGTCGGACGCTTTTGTTGTTTTGGTTAAATATGAACTAAATCGAAAAGAATTGGGCTAAGGTGCATTTGCTTGGAACAAATCGAGTTCCATTATTCTCTTTTATATCTGCTGCATAAAGTCTCATAATGGCATTGATAGCTCTTAATTGCAATCATCATCAGAAGATACAAAAAGTTCTTCCATCGTTACATTCAATATTTTTGATACAGTATATATTTCTTTGTCTGTTGCACTACGAAGCTGTCCCTCAAGTTTTGAATAACTGGTAGGATTGATATCACAACCCATAATCTGCATTTGAGCAATGAAATCCTTTTGCTTGATTTTTCTTTTCTTTCTTAAATATTCAATGTTCTTGCCCACTATATTGTGATTACCGTATGACTTTTTTCTGATTTTCATAGTTTATACCTTTTGCAACGTTTTTTTGAATTATATCTCAAAAAGCACTTGACAAAATTCCAAAACGGAATTATAATATAAATAATTCCAAGATAGAATAATAAATACAAGGGAGCAAGATTATGAATGATGAAATTACCCGCGGATACAACAAAATAATCTTTTGGTTGTCATTATCCTCTTTAATGATAACTCTTGCAACTTTATTTGTTCCCATATTTCATGTAGATTTAGGACTTATCAAAATCACCGAGCTCGGATGTAGGTTTTTGGGGTACAATATGGAATATACGACGGGCGACCCTAACTTTTGGGAAATAATGGGATGCGATACTAAATTTTTGTCCGAAAATGTGTTTTGGCAAATCGTTATTAAAATCATTCTTTGGCTGATGATAATTTCTACTGCTGTGTTATTTGCACTTTCTTTCAACAAAAAACTTTCTTTAGTTGGAGGAGCGTTTGCCAAGCAAAACATATATGCCGGAGCGATTGGATCGGCTTTTTGGTTTAACACCACATATATGTTGATTTCGGTGTTATTATGCATTATTGTAATAAATGAAGGCGAATTTGAACCAGCAACCACATTTACATATATACCATGGTTGTTGCAACTTGGACTTTATATTGCACTAAAGGCTTTAAGAAGGCATCATCAACGCGCCCTAAGCGGCGAGGTTGAGCCTATTGGGACAAGGACATTTTTCAACTATGCCACGTATGATAATAACATTACGTCAAAAAATGAAGAGAATGAAAAGGTCGAATTGTTAATCAAATATAAGCAATTACTTGACGAAGGTGTAATAACAAAAGAAGAGTACGACAGCAAAAAAAGAGATTTGTTACAATGAGGGAAAATGAGTCACATGAAGGATTTTGATATGAAGGATGCTCCAAAGGCCGTTGGAGCTGCCATAGCTGAAACTATTATAACCGGTCTCTGCTCGTTGTTAATGCTTTTTGTCCCAATAAGAGGTATTAATACATTTGAATTTTTTAAAATGATCTTTTCGAAAATTATTGATTTCAATGATACTTATGTTATTGTCAGATCAATATACATTGTATTGGTTGTTTTCTTAGCACTGTTTTCTATATTTAAGGTCTTGCTGACTAAGGATAAATGCAGATTGGATACCGGGTCGCCCATACAAATTGCAAACAGCCCTTTTTATAAGCTTTTAGGATTTTCGTCATTGATGAGCCTTTTCAATGGATTTATACACATACCATGGTATTTTTATTATCTGTTAAATAACATGGACCTTTACGACAATTTAACACATGTTATATCGGTTTTATCTGTGTTTACAATTACATTTATTGTTGTAATTTCTTGCAACACTTTAGGCAAAATGAAAAAAGCTATCAGGCATATTAATGAATTAACTATGAGTTTCTTTGTAGGAACCGGAGTAAATACTGTAAACAAGCAAAGCAAAAAATCGTATGCAAGCAAAAGGATGGATTTAGATGCTCTCATAAAATACAAAAAACTTTATGAATGCGGCGCTATTACCGAAGAAGAATACAATACTAAAAAAAGCGAATTACTTGATAAATAAAAATAAAATCGGGCTCATGGTAGCCCGATTTTATTTTCGCAGGTATTCTTAACGAAAAATACACATAAGCGGTTTACACCATCTGCTTACGCATTTTTTCAAGCGCGCACTTTTCAAGTCTTGATACCTGCGCTTGAGAAACACCGATCTTCTCTGCTATCTCGGTCTGCGTTTTGTTGCCGTAATATCGCATATCAATTATGGTTCTTTCGCGTTCGGTCAGGTTGCCAAGTGCCTCCTTGAGTGCAATGTTCTCAAGCCAGACCTCGTCGCTCGAGCTGTTGTCGCTCAACTGATCTATGACGTAGAGAGAGTCGCCGCCCTCGCTATACACGGGCTCGTATATCGACATCGGCTCGACTATCGCCTCAAGCGCTCGTGTCACGGCTTCCCTTTCCACTCCAAGCCTTTGTGCGATCTCGTCCGCGCTCGCCTCGCCTTCCTTTTCTCCCTGCAGTTCCTCCTTGACCTGCAAGGCTCTGTATGCAAGATCCCTTGTCGATCGGCTGACCCTTATACTGTTGCTGTCACGAAGATATCTTCGCAACTCGCCGATTATCATAGGCACTGCGTAGGTCGAAAACTTTACGTCCATTTCGGTATTGAAGCGGTCGACCGCCTTTACCAGCCCAACGCAACCGACTTGAAAAAGGTCGTCCGCGCTCTCCTTTTTGCCTGCAAATCGGTGTATTACCGACAAAACAAGACGAAGATTGCCGTATATCAGCTCCTCTCTCGCCTTCAGGTCTCCCGCGTGAGCTTTTATAAGGAGCTCTCGCTTGGCATCGTCGTCGAGCACGCAAAGCTCGGACGTGTTGACACCGCATATCTCAACTTTATTATAATAATACATTGTTATCATCTCCGCTTTTTATTTGGAACGATAACAAAATTATTCCCTGCCTTTTGCGTTTGGATACGCTTTTTGAAGGCAGGGATTTTTTTCTTATTATTTTTTTAGCCTGTCAGTCGATAAATTCGTCAAGATCGAGCGTAGGATTCGGTCTTGCTATTGCCGCCGAGGGATCAGAAAGGTCGATCTCGGCCTTATCGGCATACTGTGTAGAGCCCTCGTCGAGTATTCCGAACAGAACTCTGAATTTTGATTCGAGCTCCGATATACTTCCGAAGTCTATTTTGTATTTGTTGGCATATATCAGAGTGACGTCGTATTTTTCAGTGAGCAAAATGCCGTTTGCCTGCTTCCAAAAGCCGCTGTCCTCAAGCTTTGAGAGATATTCGGTAACGTATGCGTAATATTTTACGTCCTTGACCTCATAGAGCAGCTCGCCCTCAGTGTCGGTCTCCTCCACCGTGTCGTAAAAAACTATTTTTCTGCCGATCTCAAGCGGTCTTGTCTCGGGAAGTCTTACACAGACCGCGCCGTATGCCGAATATTTTGCTCCCGACTCGTTGGAATCGAGCACGCGAAGATCACTATCGATTGCGTAGTAGATACCGTCGACCTTGGTATAATATTTTACGTCGTCGAAGGTTATTTTGATCTTGACTGTACCCCAAAGCGTCTTTGTGACCTTGATGTCGTCGGCAAGCGGGAGATTTTTGCGAATGGTTCGCTTGATATCCCACGACGAGCGAAGAAAGATACTATCTCCCTCGCTGAGCTCCGCCGCCTCGATGATCTCACCCTCGTTGAACATAGTGACCTCGCCGCTGACGGCGATACTTCTTATCGGAAACAGAAAGATCAAAATAAGGAGAGCGACAAGCGCGACCGTTGCGACGGCGACGGATATCATAATTCGACGTGCGCCCTTTTCGCCGTACTTTACGCAAAGATTATCTCTGATGCTCTCAAGTCTTTGACGAGTGGCTTTTACGGCTTGGTTTTCGTTGTTTTTCACGTGCTTGTCCTCCTTTTTCTAAATTTCCTGTTTATTTATCGACAATATGTTTCTTATTTCGATTTGCTTTGTATTGTTTTTACAATTTCTTCGTATATGATACGGTTAGCCTCGGGCTTGGCGAACGCCTTTATGTTTTCGCCCATCTGCACTCTTTCAGACCTGATTAAAAGCAATCTTTCAGCCGTTCTGATAAGCTTTCCGTCATCAAACTCCGATTCCTCAACAAGCTCGCATGCGCCTGCGTCGTAAAGCACCTTGGCATTCTTATACTGATGGTTTGCCGCAACGTAGGGCGACGGAACAAGTATTGCCGCCTTACCGAGCAAGGAAAGCTCGGATACCGTCATAGCACCCGCGCGGGAGATCACGAGGTCTGCCCTTTTCATTCTCGCGTCCATATCGTAGATATAGTCGACGAGCTTGACATTGCTCTTTTTGGTTAAGCCGCGCGCTTGGTATATTTCGTTGAGCGCTTCGTAGTCACGCTTGCCTGCCGCGTGATAAAATTCGATATCGGGATATTTGTCGGCTATTTTTCCAAGCATATCGGCTACTGCGCGGTTAAGTGTTTCTGCACCGAGCGAGCCTCCGAATATCAACACGCTCTTGGCAAATCCTTTAGCAATTCCCTCAATCTCGGTCTTTTTCTGACCGATCACGTTGGGATTTCCTACGTGAATCACCTTTTTTGCGTCGCTTATCATATTTGCGGACGACTCAAAGTTCGTCATTACGCAATCGACCTTTCGAGCAAGCTTTTTGACCGCCTTACCCGGAATCGCGTTCGACTCGTGGACAAGCGTGGGTATTCCCATATCCGCGCCCGCGTTAAGCACGGGATAGCAAGCAAATCCGCCTGTGCCGATTATAACGTCGGGCTTGAATTTTTCGATGATCTTCTTCGCCTGACGCCTTGATTTTATCATAAGGTACGCGGTCTTGAGGTTCTTCGGGTTCCAGATCGGGTAGCTTCCGCATATATCTACACGGTACAAGCTCTTATAGCCCGCACGCGGAACAAGATCCTGCGCCTTGTCTCTCGCAAGCCTCGAGCAGACGAACGCGATCTCGCTCTCGGGCTCGTATTCCTTTATTGTATTGGCGATCGCTATCGCGGGATTGACGTGGCCCGCTGTACCTCCGCCTGTCATTAATACTCGCATTAAAATTCCTTTCTATGCAGGGCTCTGCCCCACACCCCGCAAGAAACTTTTTGGAAAAAAGTTTCTTGACTTCAAAAACTTTCAATAAAATTGGGTGGTTTCCTCGACGTCAGGGTTTGAAAATGATGACGTGGAAAAAAATTTATTTTTTTACGTAAGAGAAGCGCGACATTGACAAAATGATTCCCATCTCAAATATCTGCAGCATCAATGCGGTTCCTCCCGACGAGAAGAACGGCAGAGAGATTCCCGTATTGGGCATCGAGTTCGTTACAACGGCGATATTCATGACCGTTTGAAGTGCGACCTTGGTCGTCAGTCCGTAGACAACGAGTGAGGAGAATTTATCGGGGCATTTCGATGCGATCTTATATCCTCTCCATAGCAAAAGAACAAACAGAGTTATAACGATCAGCGCGCCGAAGAATCCAAGCTCCTCGCAAACTATGGTGAAAATGAAGTCGTTTTGCGGCTCTGAAACGTAGCCGTATTTCTGGGTACTGTTTCCAAGTCCCACGCCGAACAAACCGCCCGAGCCGATAGCGTACAAGCCTTGCCAGGTCTGCCAAGCCGAGCCGAGAGGGTCGGCTTTTTCGATAAAGAGCCAGGTCATAACTCGCTCCTGCGCGTAGTCCGAAACGAGAAGCACCGCGCCGACTCCGATCACACCTGCGACCATGATAAGTGCCATCCATTTGCCGTCCGTGCCGCCAATGAACATAATAATCAAGCCCAAAACACCGATAATGATAAGTCCCGAAAGGTGTCGCTCGAGCATTACGAGTCCGCAGATCAGCACTATAAGTATTCCCGGGTAGAGCACGCCGTAGCGGAAATGACCGCCGAAGCGCTGGGAAAGCTCAATCTTCTTTTCATATTTTGACATTACGAGCGCCAAGATCATAACGATCGCCATTTTTGCGATCTCGGAGGGCTGAATGGTCAACGGACCGATCGCGATCCATCTCTGCGCGCCGCCGCCCGCAGTTCCGATCACAAGAACCGCCAAGAGCAGCACCGCCGCTATACCGTAAATGGCTATTCCAAACACTCGCCAGAACCACGGCCTCGCGTAGATCACGAAGAGTGCGGTAAAGACCGTTGCGACAAGTAAAAATATCAGGTGACGCTTGAAATAATAGAGGCTATCGCCCATAAATCTTTCCGCCTCGTAAGCGCTCGCGCTGTACGCCATGACCGCGCCGAAAAGCGCCAGAGCTATTACGATTATTAGGAAATAGACGTCAATCCCGCCACGGACCAAGACTCTTTCGCCGTCAGCGTCGGAGTCCTTCGGCTTATGTATCGGCTCGAGGTATATGGGGTCGTTTTTTTCAAGGCTTTTTTCGTAGGAGTCGTTCAGCTTGTTGACCATACGGCGAACGAAAAAGCCTTTATTCTTTTTTTCGTTTTGATCCTTTTGACTCACTGAATACTCCTTTCCTCTAAAGCCAACGGCTCATAGATACTGTTTTTATATTTACAAATCTCTTATATCACCGCGCCGAGCACGCCGATCGCGCAAAGAGCGAGCGAGACGAGAAAGAACACGGTAACGATCTTAATTTCTGTCCAATCAAGAAGCTGGAAATGATGATGTACGGGGGCTTTTTTGAAGAGGCGCTTGCCGTGAGTCAGCTTGAAATAGATTCTCTGCATAAGGCTTGAGAGCATTTCAAAGATGAACACGAACGACATTATGATAACTGCGAGAAGCTGACCTTCGCTGATCGCGCAGCCCATAATTATACCGCCGATAAAGAGCGAGCCCGTGTCGCCCATAAATATTTTTGCGGGATAGTGGTTGAAAACGAGGAATCCGAGCAGTGCGCCGACGAGCATTCCCGAAGCCACACCCGTATATCTCGAGCCGAGTAACACCGAGATGACGATAAGCGCCATACCTACCGAAACACCGATCGAGGAGGCAAGTCCGTCGAGTCCGTCGGTGATATTCGTGCTATTGACAAAGCCGACGATGATCACAAGATAAACCGCGTACGCGAACCAACCAAGCTCAAGCGAGAAGTCGATAAAGGGGATCTTTAGCGCGGTGGGAAGATTGTCCGTCATGCCCATCATCGCAAGATAAGCTGCCGCTACGACGGTCTGCAAAATAAATTTCTGTGCTTCGCTCAGTCCCTCATTCTCTTTCTTGACAAGCTTTTTGTAGTCGTCAATAAAGCCGATCAGACCGTTGGCAACGCCAAGGCAGAGGGTAAGCGCAAGAGGAATAAGCTCTTTACCTGCGCTGTGCCCGAGCAAGCCGCACTTTTCGAGTATTATCCAGATAAGCATCGCAATAAGTGACGAGATAATAAAGCAGATACCGCCCATCGTTGGGGTGCCAGCCTTACCTGCGTGCTCTTTGACGTACATATTTATCGGCTGATTGAGTTTTTTCGCGCGGAGCACGGGTAGAATGAGTCTTGTCGCAAGTACGGTGAGCAAAAACACGACCGCGCAGACGGCATGCGCCTCTATTCCGATCATTTGTCTCAAATTTATATTCTGTATTTTATCGTAAAGCATCGTTAAATCTGTTCCTTCCTTTAGATCATTGGCTTCAATCGTGGAAAACCGCCTCTATGATCTCTTCAAATTTCATAGCGCGGCTTGCCTTGAATAGTATCGCGTCGCCTGCCGCTATTTTTTCTTTTATTTTTTCTGCGATCGGTGTAGCTCCGAGCTCCTCGTCAAGCGACGTAACGTTTTCTTCGCTCATACCTGCACCAAGCGCAGCCTTTGCGATCAACTCGCCCGACTTACCGACGGTGAAAAGGCAATCAACGCCTTTTTCTGCAAGGTATTTGCCCACACTCGCGTGCAGATCGTCCGAAAGTGCGCCGAGCTCCTTCATATCTCCAAGCACTGCGATGCGCTTGCCGCCCACCTTGATCTGTGCAAGTGTATCGATAGCACCTTTCATTGATTCGGGCGCGGCGTTATAGCAATCGGCGATCAACGTGACACCGTCTTTATCGGTGACGTTCATTCTCATACCCTGCGCGACGTATGAAGCAAGTCCGTCTCGTATGTTGCGCTCGTCAGCACCGAGCAGATAAGCCGCTGTCGCCGCAAAAGCCGCGTTGTAGGCAAAGTGCTCGCCGATAAGTGAAATACGCAGGTCACAGATCATTCTGTTCGGAATGCAAAGGTCAAAAGAGGTGCCTCTCTCGTCAACTCTGACGTTCGATATTTGGAAGGAGCACTTTTCGTCGTGTCCGACGTATACGGTCTCATATCTGTCGGAATAGTGGTCTGAAAGCAAAGGCTCGTCGCCGTTGAGCAACAGATATCCGCTATCGACGAGTCCCTCGCCGATCTCAAGCTTTGCCTTTGCTATATTTTCGCGTGTTTTCAGATATTCAAGGTGTGACGTGCCGATATTCGTGACCATAGCCACGTAAGGTGTCGCGGTGCGGCTCATACTTCTGATCTCGCCAAACGCACTCATTCCCATCTCGAAAACTGCTCTTTCACTGTTTCCGTCCGCCTCCATATGCGACATCGGCATACCGATAACGCTATTGAAGTTGCCAGCGGTACAGTATGTTGCGAATTTTTGGCGAAGTATCGCCGCGGTGAGCTCCTTGGTGGTAGTCTTGCCCACACTTCCCGTTATCGCCACACTCAAAAGCGGAGCTTCGCTACGGTATCCCTTGGCACAGTGCGCAAACGCGTCCATCGAGTTCTCTACAACGACATAAGCCGCCGCCTTGCCCGAAATGTTGGTCGGCACGTACTCGCAGAGGATACAACGGCAGCCCTGCTCGATCGCCTTAAGTATATAATCGTGTCCGTCAACACGCTCGCCGCGTGTCGCGACGAACATCGTATCGGCATCCGCCTCTCTCGAGTCGGTGCAGACGTATTCAAAAGAGTTGCCCGACTCACCTGTGAAATCGTAAAGCTCGCCGCCGCACCAATCGGCTATGCGCTCCATATTCGTTTTTCCAAGACCAAGCTTTATTTTCATAAGATCAGCTTCCTTTTTACGTGGGATTTTCTGTTTATATCTTTGATACCGACTGCTTACGCGTGGTACCTTTCTATTGCTTCTTTGACTATTTGTCTTTCGGAGAAGGGCTTTTTACCCTCGCCGTCGATTTCGTATTCCTCGTGTCCCTTGCCTGCGAGCAGGATTATATCTCCCCGTCTCGCGTTTTTGACCGCGTATTCTATCGCCTCGCGCCTGTCCTCGATCACGGTGTAGGTCGCGTCGGCTACGACACCCGAGAGAATGTCGCTTATAATATCTGCGGGTCGCTCACTTCGACTGTTGTCACTCGTGATTATCGCAAGATCCGCCATACTCGTGGCGATATTTCCCATTATCGCTCTTTTTTGCTTCTCTCGGTCGCCGCCGCAACCGAAAAGCAGAACTATTCTCTGTCCTCTCGCGGCAAACGAGCGCGCGGTGCGGATCAGATTTTCAAGCGCGTCGGGAGTGTGCGCGTAGTCTATATAGACCGAGAAATCGACTCTGTTCGCTGTTTTGACTCGTTCAAGTCTGCCCGCAATTCCCGAAAAATCAGCAAGCGTTTCCTTGATATCCGTGACCTTTACTCCGAGTGCGTGCGCCGTTATCCCCGCCTGCATCGTGTTCATTACGTTAAAGCTGCCCGAGAGGAGTGAGCGCACCCGAAGTCTCATAGCACTTGACACGAGCTTATATTCGATCCCGAAGCTTGAACGAAGCCTGACGTCCTCGGCGTAGCAATCGGTCGCCCTGCCCTCCGCTGAGCATTTATAGGTAGGGATCTCTATGTTATCGGCAAGCCTTCTGCCGTATCTGTCATCGTAATTTATCACCGCCGCGCGACATTTTTCGAAAAGCGAGCGCTTTGCGGTAAAGTATGTTTCCATATTTTCGTGGAAATCGAGGTGATCCTCGCTGAGATTGGTGAAAACGCCGATCTCAAATTCTATTGGTTCAACCTTGCCGAGCGCGAGCGCGTGGGAGGTGACCTCCATGACCACGTATTCGGCTCCGTCACTCACGAATCGGTCGAGAATTTTGTAAAGCTCCTCGGGATCGGGTGTGGTCATATTCGCGTTCGGGTCTGACGGACGAATATCAAGCCTTCCTTTCGGTGAAAAGCAACCCGTAGTTCCGATCGTGCCTACTCGCTTACCCGATGAGGCAAGCATAGCCGCGATAAGTCCTGCGACCGAGGTCTTTCCGTTCGTACCCGTGACTCCGATCATTTTTAGCTTCTTTTGCGGCTCTCCGTAATAGGTCGAATACAACCTCGCGGACGCGATCCTCGTGTCGTCGACCTCTATTATCGGCAATTTTATGCCATTTTTGTCTATTCTGTTCTCTTTTATAGCTCTTTTTGATACAACGAGCGCTGACGCGCCATTTTTTATCGCATCACCGACGTATTTGTGACCGTCGGTATGCAAGCCCTCGACGGCTATGTAAAGATCTCCCTTTTTTATCCGTCTTGAATCGGGGCATATCGCCGTGATCTCGGGGTCGGCTGCTATCTCAAGCTCGCCGATCCCCAAGCCACGTATAAGTTGTGACAGAAGCATTCCCATTCCTCCAAAAAATATAAGTATCACAACAATTATATTTTTCTTCGGCTGAAAAAATGCTTTTATTTAATTGTTATTCTATATCCGCCTCGGGATCGTAATACGTCTGGTCGTCGCCGCCGAGATAGCGGAGGGTGACCGTTACTACCGTGCCTTCATTTACCACGGTCCCAGGCTCGATGTCCTGCGAGACCACTACGACGTCGGCGCCCGAGAAATTGAGCGTACCGTCGATCTTGATGTTAAGTCCGAGATTTGCAAGCGTTCCGTTTGCCGCGACCACGGTCATTCCCGTAAGGTCGGGGACTTTTGCACTCTTTTTGCCGCCGACCGCTTCGCTTGTGGTATAAAGTATTATCTTCGCGTTGCCGGGCGAGACCTCAGAGCCCGCCGCGGGTGACTGCGACATTACGTATTCGCCGTCTCCGATGACCTCGACCTCAAAGCCGAGCAGCTCGGAGAGATATTTTGCGTATTCGGTTCTCGACTGAATGAGCGCGGGGGCGGAAAGCGTTTGTTTTTCAAGCTCATCTTCGCTGTACTTCGCCTCGACTCCGTAATAAGGCAATACTTCTTCAAGCAACGCACCGATATAGGGTGCGGCGACCACGCTTCCGTAAAGAGTTCCCTTGGTCGGCTCGTCGACGAGGATTATCGTCGCTATCTCAGGGGAGTCCGCAGGCGCGTACGCCACGGTCGAGCAGACGTATTTGGTATAGTCGGTGCTGACCTCGTCCTTTTTCTCGGACGTTCCCGTCTTTGCGGCAACTCTGTAGCCCGCAACGTATGCGTTCTTCGCGCCTCCGTCGCCCGAAACACCGTCTTCAAGTATCGCGGCGATCGTCTTGCAGGTATCAGAGCTTATTACCTGACGGCGAACCGTATCCTTATGTGAATAGATAACGTTGCCGTCGTTGTCTGTAACTTCTTTTATAATATGAGGGGTCACAAGATCGCCTCCGTTGGCGACCGCGCTGATAGCGCCGAGGTGTGAAAGCGCGGAAATTTTAAAGTTCTGTCCGAACGACGCTGTTGCAAGGTAGATATCTGCCGACTTGAAGGTTGCCTCGTCCCAGAAGGTCACTCCCTTTGCGGTGATGCTCTCACCCGGCAGGTCGATTCCAGTCTTTTCAAAATATCCGAAGGACGAGAAATATTCAAGGAATTTATCCGCGCCCGTTCTCAGTCCCATTATCATAAGCAGAGGGTTGCAGGACTGCTGTATGCCCTCGGCGAAGGTAAGCTGTCCGTGTCCCGTCGTTTTGTGACAGCGTATTTTCGTGCCGTTGACTATGTGGTAACCCGGGCAATTGAAGGTCTCGTCGTCGATAACGAGATCCTCCTCGTATGCCATCGCCGCGGTGATGATCTTAAAGGTCGATCCCGGCATATAGAGGTCGTTGACCGCCTTATTCGACCAGGTTTCAAGCAAAAGCTGCTGCTTGAGTGAAACGTATTCGTCGCTTCCCTCCTCAAGTCCGCTTTCCTCGAGCTTTTCGGCACACTGCCAATTAAGCTCCCACGGGTCGTTGAGGTCGTAGTTCGGATAGACCGCCATGGCGAGCACTGCGCCGGTCTCGACGTCCATCACTATTCCGCAGGCACGGTTCTTTCCGCCTGACTCGATATAAGCCGTTTCAAGCTGTTCTTCAAGCTCTGCCTGAATATAAACGTCTATCGTTGTTACAATATTGTATCCGTCGTTTGCGGGAATATAGCTTTCGTAATCGTAAACGAGCTCGTTTCCGTACGAGTCCTTCGCGCCTATGTACGAGCCGTCGACTCCCGCGAGTATCTCATCGTACTGATATTCAAGTCCGTAAAGTCCCTGACCGTCACTTCCCGTAAATCCGAGAACGTGACTTGCAAGTGTGTCGTAGGGATAATATCTCATGCTTGTCGCTTCAAGGAACACGAGCGCGAGGTCGTCGATCTCGCTTTCCTTAAGAAAAGCTCTGACCGCGTCCGCCGCCTCCTCGGAGATGTTGCGCGCGAGCGTTCTGTCGCGGTAACGGGTATAGCCTGCCGCCTTCATTACGTCGTCGTAACTGAGATCAAGCAGAGCTATCGACGAAAGTCCCTTCGCGATCTGATCGGCAAAGTCTA
>JAZSGD010000227.1:0-2098 GCA_045532555.1 Eubacteriales bacterium
GAAAAAGCAATAAATATATTGACACCCGACGACGTTTATCATGCAACCTCAAAGGCAGCGATCGAAGTCTTTAAAAAATTCAGAGACGTCCTGAACGATAGCCAGAAATACCTTATAAGCCTTGTAGGAGAAGAATATAGATTTGAGGGCTCCAAGCTTCTGTTCTGGTCGCAGCCGGGATTTAACAGAGGAGGTCTTATGTCGTTCTCCGACCGTTTCTGCGACCATCCCACCTATTACATTTCCCTTGCTGACGGCTTGATGTACGACGAGGAAATGAAGGTCGGTGAGACTGTTAAGAGCTTTGACGGCATAGCAGCTCTGACACTCATTTCCGACAATGAGGAGATCGACACGCCCTGCGGAGCCTTTCACAACTGCCATGTGTTCGTATGCAAGGATATCCGATTCGAGACCACGGTATATTACAAGCGCAACATCGGTATCGTAGCTTATAAACACACCTCCGTAATTCCTCAGAACTCCGCAGAACATACGCACGCCTTCTTCAAGCTTGCATCCTACAAAATAAACGGTGGCACGGGTCTTATTCCGTTTGCTGAGGGAAATACTTGGACGTATACGAGCGAAAGGGTAGATGGGCTCTGCGATTACGAGATCAAATACGAGGTCACTTACTTCGACGGTAAAAAGGTCATAGTATCTCATCCGTCTTATAAGTTCAAGGATAGCTATAATAAAAAAAGCTGGGACGACGTTATTCATTATCTCCGTAGCTTCTACGTTAAGGAAATCGACGAAAACAAAGAATGTCTCAATGACGTCTCCAAGGAAATGATCTTGGCAGAGGAATTGGCAGAAACGCCTTGGCAAAAGGCACATACCGCCGTCGCAAACGGTGTTATGAGAAGAATTTTTGCGACAGACCCCGATTACGATCCAAATGCAAAGGAGAAGGGATACCGAAATTTCTTCAATCTCCTCGACGTTTCCAAGGAAGACGGAAAAACCTATATTTTCGATAATCGCGATTACGGATTTGAGTGGAAGGAATACGTGCACGAGGCTCGGCCTCTGCTCTATAACGACCTATACTGCATCTTGTCGGAAAATATCGGTTGTCTCTGGAACGACAGTATCAAGGCAGGATATGAATTCACCTACACCTGTCCCGTATTCCGAAAGGACACGGAGTTTGTCTGTAACGCTAAGGTCGAGACCTGCGAGCCTATAGAAACCAAAGCGGGAAGGTTCGAAAACTGCATAAAGCTCTCGTATAGCAGCAACCACGAGACCTGGACTAACGGAGTTTTGTTCAGAGTTGTAGATGCCGATTGGTACTTTGCCGAGGGCATTGGACTTGTAAAGACAGTTTTTAAGCTCGACAATTTCACTAGGGAGATCATATACGAGCTCTCCTCCTACAAGGGCGAGGGAAGCGGCTATATGCCGATCATCCCCGATATCGAAAGATTTTATGAGCTCGTCGGCGAGGATCCCAAGCTTCACGGCTCTGTACGATACGTTTACGCCATAGATGACGATGGCGACCTCAAAATTCTCACAGACCAAAAGGGAACTATCGACGTATAACCTCAAAAATGCCTCACGGGCTTACCCGTGAGGCATTTTAAATTATTTTATAAGAATAACGACCGTGGCGACATCCTTCTTGACAACCTTACTGCCCTTATAGGAAAGTCTGTCATCAACGTAAAGATCAGAGCCTTCGGCATTCGCGGCGCGGTATATCTCCGCACCCTCGGGGATCTTATTACAAATATCGACCGTGTCTGCATTCGAATTAATGTACCAACCCATTCTGTAGCCCTCGGGAAGTCTGCAATCCTCGATCTGCGCAAATATAGTATTTGCAGGCTCCCTCGTTATACGGTAGAGCTTGCCATCAACCTTCATACCGCAGGTATCATCGCCGCGGAATCCGATCAGCTTGCCACGAGAATTCAGTCTGTATTGCAGCAGTCCCTTGCCGCTATACGTTACCTTGTGTCCATCAAGCGAAAAATCGTTAAAATCAAGCTCCAGAGGAACCATATACTCATAAGTTTCAAGGAAGGCATTGTCCTTTTCCTCGTCGCGTCTGAAAACGCCGTCAGTCCAAAGCTCCTTCATTGTC
>JAZSGD010000233.1:0-4225 GCA_045532555.1 Eubacteriales bacterium
AATAAAGGCGGTATAGCGAAAGAGCACAACCAACGAAACGAGGAACTTTGCAAGCACGAAGAACACATAGACCTTTACAACGAGCATGGGGACTCTTGGCATGAAACCATTTTTCGACAAGATTTGACAGACGCCTATGCAGAGATATTCGGGGACGCTATCGACGATTACAACGCAAAGCAAAAACGTAAAGACCGCATGAAGTCCGTCGAGAGCTATATGGACGAAGTGCAGAACGACACCCGAGGAAAGCGTCAGACGAAGCGTATTAACGGCAAGCGAGTTATCGACGAAGAAGCTCGCCGGGGAAAGCAGACCGAGTATGAAATTACAGTTAAGGTCGGCAACACCGAGCGAGAGCGTGACGAGTACGGTCGTACCATTTACGACGCCGACGGTCATCATATCCGCCCGGAAGAACTCCCCCGGGAGCTTCAAGCTGATATACTCCGGGAGTATTGCGAGACATTCCAAACCGTAAACCCAAACTTTAAGGTCGTGAGTATGGAGCTTCACGCCGACGAGGGTTTTTATAATGCTCAAGGCGTTTGGGAGTACGACGTGCTTCATCCGCACATAACATTTGTGCCGTGGTCGGACGGCTTCAAGTCCGGCTTATCCCGGCAATGCTCCATGAATAAAGCTCTTGACGCCATGGGTTGTGGCGGTGCAGACGGCTACGACCAATGGGCTAAAAAGGAGCAAGAACGCTTAGAAGCTATTACGCTAGAGCATTACAAAGCATATTGTCTCGACCACCCGGACTTTGCCCGGGAGCATGGCGAGCTTGAAATATACCACCCGGTAACCGACAAACTTCGACAAGGAGACATGGACAAGGAGCAGTACGCCCGGGAGCAGGAGCTTAAAGACCGACAAGGAGCGATAGAGCGTTACGCTGAAACGGTCGAAAAGACGTCTAATGTGGTCGATAAGCTCATTTCTGCACAAGAAGCTAGAGAAGTAGCCCTAAACGCAAAAGAAGCCGAATTTGAGGCAAATAAGGCTATTGCAGAGCAAGAACTTGACGATAGAGAAGCGGAGCTCGACGAAAGGGCGAGCAACGTCGGAGCCCGGGAGTATGCCGTCGGTAAAAAAGAGCGAGCGGTCGCAAAGCGAGAGCGTGAAGCTGATGAGCGTTTACAGTACGCCGACGAGCTCATACAGAACGCACCGAGATACGGGGGTAACGAGAGGGCTTCGAGGATGGCGGTATTTATGAGCCGTTACACCATGAAAGACGGCAGAAACCTATACCAACACTTTCAAGATGCAGAGCCCGGCATGATTGCACAAGAACGCAAAACACAAGAGACGATAGACCGCATAAACAGAAAATATGCTCATATCCAACGCAATAGGGACAACGAGCAAGACTTTTCACTGTAAGAGAGCGTAAAAGCCCGGCGAGTAGCCCGGGCTTTTACTGCGTCTCGTGCCACTACCCCTTAGTAAAAAAATAATATAAAAAATTTTTAAAAATTATATTTTAAATAGACTTATGAATGCCCGGACACCCCGGGGACGCAAAAACACAAAAAGTCAAAAAGCAAAATATTAAAAAAGTGTGTCCCTGTGTCCCCAAAACAGAAAAAAATGCAGTAAAATCAAGGCTTCACGGGTGGGGACACAAGCTACGGCAAGTGTGTCCCCACCGTGTCCCCGTGTCCCCAAAACAGAAATTGCACCAGAAAGCAAAAAACTCGCAAATACGACACATATAAAAAACTGTTGCAAACCTAATATAAATATGTTACAATTTAAGAAATCAAGAAAGAAAGGCAGTGATTTTATGACGATTAAGACCAAAAAAGGCGGTAGACCGAGCAAACGCCCGGACTTACAAATGCTCGCTATGCTCTATGAGCAGATGACAGCAAAGGAAATAGCCGAGAAGTACGGCGTCAAGGAGAGCACAGTCCGCTCATGGATTGCACGAGCTCGAAAGGCTGGTGAGTGATATGCCGGAAAAACAAAAAGACGTGGAAGCCCTCGCAAAGCAATCCACGCCCTCAACGTCTACTGAAAGTATAGCACAAAATACCGCAAACACGCAAGAGCACAAAGGCTCTAAGAAGCAACGAAAAGTCTTGGCTTATGAAGCGAAAGTATACTCTTTCGCCGTGAAGTGCTACGACGAGCAGTTGCCGGGCGGTTGGGCGAATACTGTGAAGCTCATACGAAAGCTCGACAAAAAGTACCACATACTCGCAATTTGCCACAATAGGGACTTAATAACAGACGGAATTTGGGCGTGCCCGAAAGAAAAATGCCACTATCACTTTATTATCCGTTGCACAGACCGCAAAGCCCGGGTACACGTTTACACAATCCTAAAGCTCTTGGGTATTGTGTTTAGACCGGGTATAGACGATGACCTTTGGAAAAACCACGGAGTTGAGTCTATTGGGGACTTTACCGGGTACGCCGTATATTTAACGCATGAGACGGCAGACGCTATCAGAGACGGCAAGGAGCTCTATGACGTTACGGAGATTATAAGCAATCTCACTCTTGAAGAAATAGAGCAAGTCCGCGAGGGTTATAATCGACTTGTGGACAAGTCAAAACGTCTCACAACGCCGGAGCTCGAAGCTCTCGACAGAGACGCTAAGCAGATGGGCTACGAGATGAAAAACTTTGAGTCGTGGTATGACTCGCAACCGTTCATAGTCCGCTCAAATGCAAAGATGAAAACTATCCGGGAAAGCTATGAGCGTGGTGTCAATATCCGCTTACAAGAGGGCAGTCAGATATGCCGGATGTGTCTTTTCATCTATGGCAGACCAAATACCGGCAAGACGTATGCTGCGGAGCAAGCACTCGCCGGACGGCGTCAGCTTCAAATCGGCGGTGGTGGCACAGGAAAGCTCGACGAGCTCCGGTGCGACATAGAAGCTATTATCGTGGACGACGACAAGCTCCCAAACTTGCTAAACATGAGTGATAACAAGATATGCCGTGCTTACAAGAGAAACCGGAACAACCCACCGTGGGCGGGCAAGTACCTCATCATTACGAGCAATCACACCTTTGATAAATGGGTCGAAGATTGCGGTATCCCGGCAAAAGACCAATTTGGACGGAACACCGCACACTACGACGCTTTGCTCTCTCGTTTCTGCATAGGTCGTGTTTTGCCGAGTGACGCCGGATATAATCAGCTTTACATACAGAGCATGAGCACAAGAGGTAGTACCGAAGTGCAGAGAGAGCGTGCGGAAATGATGTCCGATTTTTTGGACAAGTATAATGCAATCATAAAGACATACGACCCGGAAAAGGTACAAGTGGACAATAGCCACATTCTTACAGACCTTTCCCAGTTCGCACCAATCGTTTAAGGAGATATAGAACATGAAGTTAAACATGGACACCATACAGTTTGAGAGCAGACAAGAAATCGCAAATATTCAAGACGTTTGCGAGACATTTATTGAATTGTCAAAATGTGCAGGGGAAAAAGACATGAGAGAGTCGGCAAAAAAACTCTCTGAACTTTTGGAAAGCATGTACATGAGTTGGTAAAAATATTGTGAAAAAGCCCCCTTGCCGTGCAGTTAAGCAGTTAAAAGCGGAAAGGGGGTGTTTTTATGAATAGACCAATCCGGCAAATGAAAGACGTCACGCTTGAAGTATTTGACGATATGCGTTTCTCGGCAGTCCTAAGGCTATATAGCGAGTTGTGCGAAGCCCAAAAGGAAATTAAAAGGCTTCAGCGTATTAACTCCCGGCTAGTGGAAAGAGAGCGTGAGCGTCTTGGATTACCGCCGAAAAACCTCGGCAAGTGTCAAGGGTCAGCAGAGCTGACTTGCGAAGCCCTTGACACTTTCACAACCTCCGACACTAATCAGCGAAGCTGACACCCACGGTGTCGGCTTCTGCCTAACGGCGAGTGAAATGGGTCAAGGGACAAGTCCCTTGTGGGTTGTTAGGGCGAAGCCCTGACCCCTCGGAGAGCCACCAAAGTTGTCAAGCCCCTAAAGGGGCTTGACAACTTTATTAGGTGGGCTAATAATGTAGACATAATGGAGAAACTGAAAGGAGTTGACCGAGCATGAAAAGTACAGTTACGGTGCATTGGAATAAAGGCGGTATAGCGAAAGAGCACAACCAACGAAACGAGGAACTTTGCAAGCACGAAGAACACATAGACCTTTACAACGAGCATGGGGACTCTTGGCATGAAACCATTTTTCGACAAGATTTGACAGACGCCTATGCA
>JAZSGD010000225.1:0-1902 GCA_045532555.1 Eubacteriales bacterium
CCGCTTTTCCACTCGGCAAATATGTCGCTTGGCGTGGCATTGCTTTGCGAGCTTGCGAAAACAGCGGTCAAGACCTTCCCCGACGCAGACGTCGAGATAATCGAAAAGCACCACAATAGAAAAATAGACGCACCCAGCGGCACAGCGCTTTTGCTTGCACAGTCGATACAGAAGATACGCGAAAGGGCGGTCTTCACCTTCGGCAGACAGGGTCAGGCAAAGCGAATGAAGGACGAGATCGGCATCCACGCGATCCGAATGGGCAATATCGTTGGCGAGCATGAGGTCATAATCGGCACGGACACGCAGACCATCACGCTCAAGCACGAGGCACATAGCCGTTCGCTCTTTGCCGAGGGCGCGATAGCCGCCGCGGACTTTATCAAGGACAAAAGCGCGGGACTGTACGACATGTATAGCATGATCGACGGCGAGTAACGTAAAAGGAAAATAAAATGATCTGTAAAAACCTATCAGTAAACGAAAATAACCACCTCACGCTCGGCGGTGTCGACACGGTCGAGATGGCAAAAAAATACGGCACCCCCCTCTATCTTTTCGACGAGGACCGCATCCGTGAGCGTTGCCGCACCTATGTCTGCGCAATGAAGGAGGCATTCGGCGACGACGCGCTTCCCCTCTACGCAAGCAAGGCGGCATCCTTCAAGCAGATCTACCGCATCGTTATGGAGGAAGGCATGGGAACCGACCTTGTGTCGTCGGGCGAGCTTTATACCGCGGCGAGCGTCGGATTTCCGCTTGAAAAGGCTTATTTTCATAGCAATAACAAGACCGATTTCGACATCGCATACGCGATCGACGAGGGTGTGGGCTACTTCGTAGTCGACAACGTCGAGGAGCTTGACGCAATCGACAAAATTGCGCACGACAAGGGCGTAAATCAGAAGATTCTGCTCCGTCTCACCCCCGGCATCGACCCCCATACCTACGCGGCGGTCGCCACGGGCAAGGTCGACTCTAAATTCGGCTCTGCGATCGAAACGGGGCAAGCCGAGCAGATAACAAAGTACGCAAGAGAGCTTGAAAACATTACCCTTTCGGGATTTCACTGTCACGTCGGCTCGCAGGTCTTCGACTCCGAGGTATATCTCAAAGCCTCCGAAATAATGCTCGATTTCATCGCGCAAATGAAGCAAAAATACGGCTTTGAGACCGAAATTCTCGACCTCGGCGGCGGCTACGGAGTCCGCTACCTCGAGGAGCACCCCGAGATCGACATCGCGGCGAATATCCGCGAGGTTGCGACGTTTATAAAGGCACACTGCCAAAAGCTTGGCATCAAAATGCCTTCGATCCGAATGGAGCCGGGCAGAAGCATCGTTGCAGACGCGGGCCTGACAGTCTACACCGCAGGCACGGTCAAGCGCATACCGGGATACAAAAACTACGTCTCGGTCGACGGAGGTATGGCGGACAATCCCCGCTTCGCGCTCTACGGCTCGCCTTACACCGTATGCCTTGCAAGCCGAATGACCTCGACCGCGCCCACCTTCACCTGCTCGCTCGTAGGACGCTGCTGTGAGAGTGGCGACATATTGCAGGAAAACGTCACCCTGCCCGCCGATATAAAGCGCGGCGACGTGATCGCGGTGCTGACCACGGGCGCGTACAACTACTCGATGTCCTCGAATTATAACCGCCTCGGCAAGCCCCCCGTGGTAATGCTGCGCGGCGGCAAGGACTACATCGCAGTCAAGCGCGAGACCTTAGAGGATATTTGCAGAAATGATGTATAAAAACAAAAATCGGTAAGATTTGATTCTTACCGATTTTTATTTATATCAATTATTGTCTACAATAATTACAGTAACCTTTTTATTCATACGCCGAGCATATTCAATCGTAGATTTAGCACCGCGCGAAACTCCGTCCCACACAACA
>JAZSGD010000036.1:0-1645 GCA_045532555.1 Eubacteriales bacterium
GTATGCTATAATACAGTTGAAACAGATAATACAGATAATACAGATTGACAAATTTGAAAGAAGGGAGGCTTGGAAAATGCAGCTGAATTTTTCGGGAAAACAGGACGTTTATCTCGAGGTCGCCGCGCGCTTCAAGGAATATATCAAGCTCGGAATTTATAAAAACGGCGATAAGCTCCCCTCTGTCAGAGAGGCGGCAGGAGAGCTTGGAGTAAATCCCAACACGATAGCTAGAGCTTATGCAACGCTTGAAAAAGAGGGGCTTATTTGCTCGTTGCCGAAGAAGGGAGCCTTTGTCACACAAGGGAAATCAGATACACAGAGTCAGCTCGACAAGCGAGCCGTGATAAGCGCGCTGCGCGATATGGGTATAGAAAAACAAACGCTTATTGATTGGATAGAGGAGGTGTACGGAGAATGTTAGAGATTAAAAACCTGACCCATTTCATCGGTCAGAAAAAGATACTTGAAAATGTAGACCTTACGCTTAACGAGGGTAGCGTAATGGGTCTTGTCGGAATAAACGGCGCAGGAAAGACCACACTCCTGCGACTGATCTCGGGAGTATACACCGCCACGGAGGGCGAGTTCCTCTGCGACGGCGAAAGCCTTACAGAAGAAGGCGCGAGAGGCAAGATCTTCTTTTTGCCTGATGATCCGTATTATACTATACACACAACGGGCAGAAGCCTTTACCAGATGTATAAGGTCTTTTATCCCAAGATGGATTACGATGTCTTTGACCGTTATATGACCGAATTCGGTCTTGACGAAAAGAAGCCGATACGCAACTTTTCGAAGGGAATGAGACGCCAGCTTTACGTGGCGTTGGCGCTTGCGGTCAGACCCAAATATCTCTTGCTTGACGAGGCTTTTGACGGTCTTGACCCTCTGGCTCGCCTTGCCTTCAAGAAGGCGATAAACAAGGCGGTTGAGGAGGATGGTACGGGCGTTATCATCTCGAGCCATTCGCTGCGCGAGCTTGAGGATTTTTGCGATTGCTATGCACTCATTGACAAGATGACCGTTGCATCGTCGGGCGATATTGCCGAGCGAGTCGACCGCTACTGCAAGTTCCAGCTTGCCTTTGTAAATGAGATTTCGGATGCAATGTTTGCCTCTCTTCCCGTGGTTTCGCTTGAAAGAAACGGACGGTTCGTCCGTATTGTTCTCGAGGGACGGCAGGAGCAGATGAAGTCGATGCTTGAAGCCTTGAATCCCGCGGTCATCGAGCAGATGCCGATGGATTTTGAGGAGATGTTCATACACGAGGTCGAGGGAAGGGGGTATCTGAAATGAAGACTTTTGGAAGATATCTTTTATACAGACTTGAAAATTCAGCGTTGAGGACGGTTATTTTCACGATTATTTCGGTCATAATCACTCAAAACACCATATCGGATTGCATCGATCATGGGGCGGTGGAATATAACTCGACCGGAATTTATATTCTCGCGACGATTCTTGGAATAATCTGCACTGTGATCCCGATCCTCGAGACAATGTGCTTTAAAAACCGCAGAAATCTTGACACTCTCTATTTCTTCCCGATCAAGCGCTGGAAAATGGCGACGGTTCACTTTTTGAGTGGATTTATTCAGATTTTGTTTATCTATTCGGTCACCTTTTTCATCGCGTTCGGTTA
>JAZSGD010000139.1:0-2333 GCA_045532555.1 Eubacteriales bacterium
ATTTCTCGTCAACACCCGCAACCTTTGCGATCTCGCGAATATGCTTCATTTTCGTAGCCTGAGCTATCTCAATATCAGATAAATATGCCATTTACAAATCCTTTCCTTTTGGAAAACCGATCCAAAAGCCTTTATTTTTAATTTTAACGAACTGTAGAACCAAAATCTATCCTATGGGAAGTTTTTTGGAGGCGCGGAACCTTTTTTATCAAACAAGGTTCCGCATATCTCACTTAAAGTACTTAACCGCACTCTCAAACATCTTCATATCAAACTCGCCGAGCACGTTCTTGTAAAGACCGTTACCGATACGCTCGGAGTGACCCATCTTACCGAATACACGTCCGTCGGGCGAGGTAATGCCCTCGATCGCCATGACCGAATCGTTGGGATTATAGCGAATATCACTCGTTGCTCGACCGTCAAGATCAACGTACTGCGTAGCGACCTGACCGTTAGCGATCAGCTGCTTTACAAGCTCGTCGGATGCAAGGAAACGACCCTCTCCGTGCGAAATAGCCACGGTATAAACGTCTCCGACCTCGGTAGCTGCAAGCCAAGGCGACTTGTTGGAGGCAATTCTCGTTCTGACAAGCTTCGACTGGTGTCTTCCGATAGTGTTAAACGTCAGAGTCGGGCAATTAGCATCGGTATCAATGATCTTACCGTAAGGCACGAGACCGAGCTTTATCAAAGCCTGGAATCCGTTACAAACACCGCACATAAGACCGTCACGGTTGTTAAGAAGATCGTGAACTCCGTCCTTGATCTGTGCGTTGCGGAAGAAAGCCATAATAAACTTACCCGATCCGTCAGGCTCGTCACCACCCGAGAATCCTCCGGGAACAAACACCATCTGGCTATCAGAAAGCTCCTTCGCAAAATTCTCAACGCTTCTCTGAATGCCGTCCTGAGTCAGATTGTTGATAACGAATATCTTCGCTTCAGCTCCTGCGTCTCTCATGACCTTTGCAGTATCAAATTCGCAGTTCGTGCCGGGGAATACGGGAATAAGCACCTTCGGCTTCGCTACCTTGACAGCAGGAGCGACCCTGCTTTCAGCATTGAAGCTTATATTCTCGTAAAGCTTGTTGTCGTCCTTTTCAAGCGTTGGGAAAACTCCCTCAAGCTTGCCCTCATACAGCTTATCAAGCTCCGTCAAGGAAACCTGTTCATCACCGCGAGAGATCATGCCGTCATCGGTGAAATATCCGACAACCATGCCCTCTGCATCGGAGTCGACCTCAAGCAGAAAAGCACCGTAACAATAGTTGAATATCGCTCTGTTGCACATAGATTCGTCAAATCTGAATCCAAGACCGTTACCGATACACATCTTGTATACCGCCTCGGCAATACCGCCAAAGGTAGGAGTGTAAGCCGAATATACCTTACCTGCTCTCATAAGCGCCGTGACCTTGTTGAAGGTCTCGATCAGAGAGCTTGCCACGGGAAGATTATCCTCGCCATACTTGGGCGCAATGCAGATAAGCTTGTGACCTGCCGCCTTCGCGTCGTTAGTAACGACCTCGTCAACCTTACCCGTGGTAACAGCGAAGGAAACGAGCGTGGGAGGAACGTCAAGCTGCTCAAACGAACCACTCATCGAATCCTTTCCACCGATAGCGGCAACGCCAAGCTCAACTTGAGCACGGAACGCGCCAAGCAGCGCCGCCAAGGGCTTGCCCCAGCGTCTGCTATCTCCCTTGGGCTTTTCAAAATACTCCTGGAAGGTCAGGTAAACGTCCTCGTAGGAAGCGCCTGCCGCGATAAGCTTTGCAAGGCTCTCGACTACCGCAAGATACGCCGAGTGGTAGGGCGATTTTTCAGCAATATAGGGATTGTATCCCCAAGACATATAGGAGCAGGTATCGGTGTGCTTCTGCTCGACCGAAACCTTGTGAACCATAGCCTGAATAGGAGTTTTCTGATGCTTACCGCCAAAGGGCATAAGCACCGTTCCCGCACCTATCGTCGAGTCAAATCTTTCGGAAAGACCACGCTTCGAGCAAACGTTGAGATCTGCCGCCAGCGCCTTATATCCCTCTGCGAAATCCTCCACATAGTCCTTTTCATAGTCGCAATCCGCCGCCACGGGAGCAATGTCAATATGCTTCTCCGCACCGTTGGAGTTGAGAAATTCACGCGAGAGATCAATAACCGTCTTGCCGTTCCAATGAACGCGAAGTCTGGGCTCCTCGGTAACTCGAGCCACGACCGTCGCCTCAAGATTCTCACTCTCGGCAAGAGCCATAAATCTCTCAATATTTTCTTTTTCAATAACGACAGCCATTCTCTCCTGCGATTCGGAGATCGCAAGCTCTGTGCCGTCA
>JAZSGD010000024.1:0-1846 GCA_045532555.1 Eubacteriales bacterium
GGATATATTCGCCTTTGGCGAAAATCCCGCCGCAGATCCCCCTTGCGGGTTGTCTGTGTTTTTTCTTTTGGTCGAAGCTGACGATTGATCGCCAACCCTCGCTCTTTACATTATCCCGACAAATTGGAATTTATAGAGCAATCCAAAATCTTTTCAAATTAACATCGTCAGTTACCTCGTGAACGGTAGATTCATAAACACCGCCATTGGCGAGGATAGTCTTTTCGCTTCCTATGTTACCATCAATACAAGTAATCAACACTTTATCAAGCCCAATCTCTCGACAGTACGGAAGTGCCATTCTCAGCATTTCTTTTGCATAACCTCTACGCCTTTCGCTCGGTCTTACGGAATATCCAATATGACCGCCGTACTTTTCAAGAAAGTCATTAAAACGGTGTCTTACTTGAAGCATTCCTACAAGCCTATTGTCGCTCTTACGAACGAAAATAAACTGTGTTGCAGGAACCAAGTGAGAAGGAACTGCTTGCGGGTCTTCGTATTCTGCGCACGTTTTTATGTATTCTGCGGGATTTTCAAATCTTCTAAGAGGTCCCGTTCCGTCCATTGAGTCATCTGCATCGAGGAACTCTTGTCTATATCCAACAATCTGACTTGCGTATTTGCTCGTCGGTCGTGTTAAAATAAAATCTTCCATAATTATCTCCGTCAAATTCTGGATTTTCGGTGAGTTTATTATATCATATTTCTATGAACTTTTCAATCGATTTGACTTTTCTTACTGCGATGCAAATTTTTAGGGCTGACGATTTCGTCAGCCCTCGCTCTTTACATCATCCCGACAAATTGGAATTTGATAGCTCATTTCAACTTTCCAAGCTTTGTAGTATTCGCAATAACGATTAGAGTTGTTTCTGCATCAAGCACCTGCTCGGGATTGATATTTACGGTGACTTTCTCGCCTTTCTTGATTGCAACGATATTGAATCCGTATTTTTTACGGAGATTTAATTCAATTAAATTCTTGCCGCGCCACTCGTCCTTCACATCGATCTCAACCATAGACACGTCCTTTGACAGAGAGATCATATCAATAAATCCGGAGCTTAAGAGGTTCTTAGCAAGGCGTATACCAGACTCGTTTTCAGGGAAAACTACTTGATCTGCACCAACACGAAGCAATATTTTTTGCTGCATTTTATTCGCACATTTTGCAATAACGTTCTTAACGCCTGCTTCCTTGCAAAGCGTGACAGCCATTACACTCGCTTCAAGGTTACTTGCCATACATACAATGACCGTATCAATGCTTCCAATTCCAAGGCGTGAGATGACCTCCGCATCGGTCACGTCAGCACACTTGCACACGGGCAGATATGCCGCTGCATCGTTGACGATCCTTTCCTCTGTATCGACTGCAATGACCTCCATGCCGTTCTCTACAAGCTCTTTTGCCACGGCTGTGCCGTATCTTCCAAGTCCAAAGACTGCGTATGTTTTCTTCGTTTTCATAATTCTTCTCCTTATCCTATACTGATATCTTCCGTCGGCTCGGAAATGACGTTCTGACTCTCATTTTTGCTTCCGAGAGCGACAGCCAACGATATTGGGCCGACTCTGCCGAAATACATGGTTACGATGATGATAAGCTTTCCAAAGGTGTTCAGTGTTGCCGTCAGATTTCTTGAAAGACCGACGGTTGCCGTCGCGCTGACCGTTTCATAGACTGCATCAAGGGCGGATGTGTTGCTCGTTGCCATCAATATTATCGTTGATGCGGAGCATATTGTAAGAAATGCTACTGCCACGGCAACCGCTTTTTTTACCGAATCCTCGGAAATACGGCGACCGAACAAGGTTGCGTTGTTCTTGTTTCTGATGGTAG
>JAZSGD010000110.1:0-7853 GCA_045532555.1 Eubacteriales bacterium
AAAATGCAGTATAGTCCGATCCTTCGGATCAGGGCTTTTTTAGGAGGATGATATATGTTTAAAGGATTTACTTGCTCTAAACTTCATGTGAAGATAATGGCAGTCATATTGCTTTTGTGCATGGTGACTTGCAGTGCGAGCGCGATGCTTTCAGTTCTTGCGGAAGATGGCGATGCTCCCTACGTTGCACCCGACTATCTTATAGACCTTGTTAATCCCGACAACGTTGGCTCATGCTTTATTGGAGGACATAACGTGTCTGCAGAGATTGTGGAAGGTTCGGCAAAGCTGATCTTTCAGAACAATTCAGGTGGAAACTGTGATGACCCTTATATCACGTTAAGGCTTCCGTCCTCCGAGATCGATTGCGAGCAATATCCGTATTTTGCTATGTTGGTAAAGACCAACAAGAGCAATATCAGAGGTGAGCTGCGCTTCAGGACTACCGGAACGGGAAATGAATTTCCTTGTCAGGCGATAAGATATGCAGCTTCGGAGGATTGGCAGCTTGTCGTTTGCAATCTTACCAATCTTGCCACGATGTACTATGCTCCCACCAATGCGCCTTATACCGGCACTTATACCGAGATAAGACTCGACATGTTTGACAACAACCTGGGAAAGATCCCCGCAAATACCCAATATTACGTAAAAGCGGTTGCTTTCTATAAGACCGCCGAGGACGCTGCTACGTTTATCAATTTCCAGTCCGATTACTCCGCCGAAGAAGAGGAGACCTTAAACGTAAATTACGCGGACTTCTGGCTCGGTGAGGACTTTGAAAATCCCGATAACAGCAAGAGAATGAACTGGCTCAGCTACGGATTTAACGGAAGCACAGCTCCCGTTGACCAGTATCTGAAAGAGGGCTACGGCGGTATTGTTTCAAACGTAAACTTTAACCAGAATTATCTTAAAGATCCCAATGAGTTTGCTATTCTTAAGACGGTATATGATTATGCCGCAAGCAAGGGAATGACTCTTTGGATCTACGACGAATATCAGTGGCCCAGCGGCAAGGCGTACGGTCTTGTACTTGACGCGCAGAAGGGTCGCGAATGGGAGTCTACGGGTATTGAGCACATCGTTCTTACCGGTGTGGGTGGAACTGCGTCCTATACTCTCGGAGACACTCACGGCAAGGATATTGAGATCGGTATTATGCAGGCGGTTCTCACCGACAGCAACGGCTCTGTAAATCTCAACGTTAGCGATAACGGAATAGTTTCGTCCTCCGCATTGGGTAACTGGACTCTTGACGTATACGTTCTTCGTTACACTTACGAGGGAGAAGAGGATAGAACTAATTTCGACACTCTGCGCGACGTTGACCTGCTCAACCCCGATGCTGTTAAATACTTTATTGAGATCACTCACGAGCAGTACAAGAAATACCTCGGAGAGTCTTTTAAGAATATTACGGCGTTCTTTACCGATGAGCCTCAGCTTGGTAACAGAGGTATGACTGGTTACGTTGTCTGGACAAAGGGATTTGCCGAAAGATTCTATGAGACCTACGGTTATCATATCAACATTCCCAGCCTGTTTGCAGGCTCTACCGAGTATGACCGCATGGTCAGAATGAACTATTATCAGATCGTTGCCACTATGTTTAAGGAGTCTTACATCGATCAGATATCTCAATGGTGTGAGGCCAACGGCGTTGCTTCTTCGGGTCACCTTCTCTTTGAGGAGAACATGAACGACCATATCGAGACCTACGGCGGTAACTTTATGCAGGTCGTGGGCGGTATGACGATCCCGGGCGTCGATGTCCTTTGGGTCGACCCCGACCACCTGCTCAGTCAGAGCTATATAGGAGATTATATGGGTCTGCGTTACGTTGCTTCTGCGGCAAAGAACGCGGGCAAAAATGACGTAATGATCGAGTACAACCCCAATGCAGTTGGCGTTCTTGATTATATCGACGACATTCTCGGAACCTCTATCGGAGGTCTTTCGATAACCCGTTTGCTTGGAACTAATATTTATAACGTTATCAATCCTACTAGAGACTACTCGACTATCGAGATCAACAAGCTCAACACTTATATTGGAAGATTGAACACGATACTTGATGAGACCGTAGAGTGTGGGGAGCTTGCAGTGTTCTATCCCATTGCTACCGTTCAGGCATATCACAACGCTGACGACGTTCATTCCTCGGAGCACGGCAAGGATACGATCGCGATTGAGCTTAACACGAATTACCAGACCCTTTGTCTGACTCTTTTGCAGAATCAGTATCTCTTTACGGTTCTTGACGACGAAAGCATCCGCACCGCGAAGATAAACGACGAGGGCAGACTTGTTGTCGGATCGGGCTGCTATTCTACAGTTATCCTTCCTTATACCGAATATATCTCGGTTGAAGCACTCGAAAAGCTTGCGGCATTTGAGGATGCGGGCGGATCGGTATTCTTCTACAATGCAGTTCCCACTCATGCGCTTACGCCTGACCTTGAGGAAGAGATCGCAGGTATTATGGAAAGCTTTGAAAACGAGGCTATATATTCTGCAAATGCTTTGATGAAAAAGATAAGAAGTTGTGTTACCACGAATCTTACCGTCAGAGCGTCGGGCAACAACGCTTCGTCACTTATGATGGGCGACTTTGAGTCCGAGGATCGCGACGTCACCTTCTTGGTCAACTCGAGCGATTCCAAAATGGCTGTCAAGTGGAATTACACGGACGGATACGAGGGTGTTGCTACCATATACTATCCCGGATCGGGTAATATAGTCACCGTTGATATGTCCGAGGGTGTTTGCTCTATTACTATCCCTGCATATGAGGGAGTTTTGATAGTGCGTGAGGATGAAAACGATCTGACTCACGGAATAGAAGAAGACTCTGCCGAGGGAACTACTGAGGGAACTACCGAGGAAATCACCGAGGACGTCACCGTTGACGTTACCGAGGAGACCACCAAGGTTGAAACGGCTGAGGGCGCAGTGTCCGAAAGTGAGACCGACAAAGCAGGATCAGGTAATAAGAAGGGCTGTAAGTCCTCGTTTGGCGGTGTTGCAATTATGACGTCTGCCATTCTTGGAGGCGCTGTATTTGCAAAGAGACGCAAAGATGATTAAAAATATAAATAGCTTTCGCCTGTGATGGCGTACGGTTAAAACGATATGCCATAGCCCTTTCGGGCTATGGCATTTTTAAAAACGGATGGGGGACGGAGCTTTCCGCGACCGAATTTTATGGATAATAAAAAGTTTTGGCTTGAAGAAAAATTTAAAGTTCCTGCGCTTGACAAGCGAATTGCTTGGTTAAGCTATGGATTTAACGGAGATACCGCGCCTGTCGATTGGTTTTTGAAGGAGGGATACGGCGGTATCGTTTCAAACGTTAATTTTAATCAGAACTACCTTAAGGATCCGCACGAATTTGAGATATTAAAAAGAGTTTACGATTATGCTGCGGATAAGGGCATGATTCTTTGGATATACGACGAATATCAATGGCCCAGCGGCAGAGCCTTCGGTCTTGTGCTTGACGGACAGCCCGGCCGCGAGTGGGAAGCTACGGGAATCAAGCATATAACGAAGGTTGGCAACGGTGGCGTTGCCTTTTATCGTTTGGGTGACGAGGACGGAGATAATATTGAGATCAAGATAATGTGTGCGGTGCTCACTGACGAGGATGGCACAAGAGATCTTGACGTTGACGGAAAGATTGTATCTGCGTCGGCTTCCGGTGATTGGACGCTTGACGTTTACGTGCTTCGTTATACCTTTGATAAGGTCGAGGATCGCACGAATTTTGACCTGCTTCGTACAGTCGATCTGCTCAATCCCGATGCGGTGAAGAAGTTTATTGAGCTGACGCACGAGAGATACAAGAAATATCTTGGTGAGTCGTTTGGCAACGTTAAGGCATTCTTTACCGACGAGCCAAACCTCGGAAACAGGGAAAAGGCGCGCTATGCGGTATGGACCAAGGACTTTGACAAAAAATTCCGTGAGGAGTTCGGTTATGAGATAAATATCCCGAGCATATTCTCGGGAGATACCGATTATGACCGCGCGGTGCGTCTTAATTATTATCAGTTGGTATCCAAGCTTTTCAAACAGTCGTATATCGATCAGATATCCGAATGGTGCGAGGCTAATGGTGTTGCTTCCTCGGGACATTTACTGTTTGAGGAGAATATGAACTATCACGTTGAGACCTACGGTGGTAATTTTATGCGGGTGATAGGTGGGATGACGATTCCCGGAGTCGACATACTTTGGGTGGATCCCGATCATCTGCTCAGTCAGTGTGATATCGGAAACTATATGGGTCTCAGATACGTTGCGTCGGCGGCGAAGCACGCCTGCAAGAAAGAGGTCATGATCGAGCTCAATCCCGATGCTGTCAATATTCTTTCGCAATATGACGGTTTTGGGGTTTCGATCGGTGGCTTGTCGATCACCAGACTTTTGGGTATCAATGACTTTACTATCATCAATCCCCAGCGTAGCTACACGCTTGAGGAGATAAACAAGCTCAACGAGTACGCGGGACGTATTAATACCGTGCTTGATGAGGTGACCGAATGCGGAGAATTGGCGGTTTTCTATCCTGCGGCTACGGCTCAGGCGCTCCACTATGCTGACGTTTTACACGCGCAGATATGGGGACAGTGCGAGGGCGAGCTTGTTGATATGAATGCAGATTGCGAGAGAATTTGTCTTGAGCTGCTCCAAAATCAGTATATGTATTCGTCTATTGACGAGGAGAGCATTTGTGCATCCGAGATAGAGCAGGGCAGAATGAAGACGGGATTTGGCTGCTATTCGACGGTAGTTGTTCCTTACGCGGAGTATATTTCGGTCGGTGCGCTTGAAAAACTCGTCGAGTTTGCAAATGCGGGCGGACATATCGTATTTATTGGTAAAACACCCAAGCACGCTCACTCAATGAACGGCGATGAGAAAATCGCCGAGCTTATGGGTCAGCTTTCGAGTCAGGATTATCTTGACGTTAAGGATACCGGCGGATTGTTGGCGCTTCTTAAGGATTACGTTACCGTCGAGTTTGACACTTGTGTTACGAGTGGCGTTGCTTCGAGGCTTCTTGTTGGGGACTTTAAGTCGGACGAGCGCAAGGTGTCGTTCTTCGTCAACGCGAGTGATCAGCCGATGTCGGTCAAGGTATCCTGTGCCGACGGATACAAGGGAATGGTGAGTGTATATCATCCCGCAACGGCAGAAATTGAAGCGTGTGATCTTTCCTCAGAGCTGATGCTTGATATCCCTGCTTACGAGGGTATTTTGGTAGTAAGAGAAAATCTCGAATAATTTTTTGGATCGGAGGTGGCAGAGTGGAGATAGTAATAAATTTTTTGGTACAGATCGCTTGTACGGTTGGAATAATATTTTTGTTCGGTTTATTTATCGCGCTCTGTCGCCGCGGATTCTGTCGAACGATTGGCAGGAAGGGACCGTTACTTCTCGTTATTACGGGCGCGGTGGGTACTCCGATCCACGAGCTTTCTCACGCACTAATGTGTCTTTTGTTTGGGCACAGAGTTGACGAGATAAAGCTATACCGTCCCACTGCAAACGACGGCAGTCTCGGATACGTCAAGCATTCTTACAACAAGAGAAATCTGTATCATCAGATAGGAAACTTTTTTATCGGTATTGCGCCGATAATCTGCGGTAGCGGCGTGTTGCTTCTTCTGATGAGACTTGCCGTGCCAGCAGTTTTTGACGAGTTTATCTCAAATATCGGTCTCATTGCTGAATTTTCGTATTCTGATATCGCTTTTGCGGAGATTTGGGAGATCTTTACGATCTTGATCAAGGCTTTCTTGACGGTTTTTGATTTTTCAAACGCTGATAACGCTTGGTGGTGGATATTCCTTGTGCTCGCGCTTATGATATCGAGTCACATGGAGCTCAGTGGTGCGGATATAAGGGGTGGCGCAAAGGGGCTTTTGACCCTTATGGGAGTGCTGTTCGCCGCTGACGTGGTCTTATATTTTGTTTCATTGTCCGCACTTGCGGCAGTTACTTCGGTAATGGTGACTGCGGGATTCTTTTTGGCCTCTTTCCTTATGATAGCGGCATTTTTCTGCGTGGCTTTACTGATAGTTGCGTGCTTGATCCGCGGTATTATGATGATCTTTGAAAAATAATAAACGGTCGGTCGCCAGATGCTGCGACCGACTGTTTTCTTGCCTTAATCAAGCATTTTGACAAAAGCTTACAAGTTGGCGAGGTGAAAACTGTTTATTGTGACATTTTTGATAAAAATGCGCTGTTTTACTTGACACTACACTTTATATATGATATAATAATATAAATATGGATATCAATGTTTGATAAACGAAACGTTTAACGGAACGGAGGATCAAGATGGCAACTTTTAAGGCTGATATGCAGGCTAAAATGAAAGATAAGGCGTCCTTGGTTAACTGTTTCCTTTCTGCTGAGGGCTTTTCGTCGTTCAATTCTTCGGAATATACTATTTTTCCCGGTTTTTGTGATGTGCACGTGCATTTTCGCGAGCCGGGATTTTCTTATAAGGAGACTATCGCTACGGGCTCGTTGGCGGCGGCAAGGGGAGGTTATACCGACGTCTGCACTATGCCAAATCTCAATCCCGTTCCCGATTCTCCCGAGAATTTGAAGCAGCAGCTCGATATAATCGAAAGAGATGCGGTTATAGGGGTTCATCCTTACGGCTCGATAACGGTTGAACAGAAGGGTGAGCAGTTGGCTGATCTTGAAGGTATGGCGCAGAACGTGATCGCGTTTTCGGACGATGGACGTGGAGTACAGGACGGCGGCATGATGAGAGAGGCGATGCAAAGAGCCCGAGCGCTTGGAAAGATGATAGTGGCGCACTGTGAGGTCAACGAGCTCTTGCGCGGCGGATATATACACGACGGCGAGTATGCGCGTTTACACGGTCACCGAGGTATTTGCTCGGAGAGTGAGTGGAGGCAGATCGAAAGAGATCTCAAGCTTGCCGATGAGGTTGGATGCGCTTATCACGTTTGTCATATCTCGACTAAGGAGAGTGTTGAGATCATACGAGATGCAAAAAAATCGGGTGTTGATGTGACCTGCGAGACAGGACCGCATTATCTGATACTCAACGATATGGATCTTCGCGAAGAAGGAAGATTTAAGATGAATCCGCCCTTAAGAAGTGAGGCGGACAGGCTTGCACTTATCGAGGGTATTGTCGACGGCACGGTGGATATGATCGCAACCGATCACGCGCCCCATTCTGCCGAGGAAAAGGGCAGAGGGCTTGAAAAGAGCGCGTTTGGTATAGTCGGTATTGAGACGGCGTTTCCTCTGATGTACACTTATATGGTGAAAAACGGTGTGATATCGCTTGAGAAGCTTATTGAGCTTTTGGTATACAACCCGAGAGAAAGATTTGGTCTGCCGATCGGAGACGGTCTTTCTGTGTGGAGACTTGATGAGGAATTCACGGTCGATCCTGCGGAGTTTATATCGAAGGGCAAGGCGACTCCGTTTGATGGTGTAAGGCTGTTTGGTAAATGCTACGGTACAGTTTATAACGGCAAGGCGTATCGGTTTTAAGGTGTGAGATGTAGATTTACACTAGACCATTTGCAATTATGAAATGGGGAACTTAATAGCTATCCTAGGGGAAGTTCTTTTGCCTAATTTTCTTTCGGAAAGGGCAGAGAATTTCGCAATACGAGCCCATTTGCAATTATGAAATGGGGAACTTAACAACTATCCCAGGGGAAGTTCTTTTGCCTAATTTTCTTTCGGAAAGGGCAGAGAATTTCGCAATACGAGCCCATTTGCAATTATGAAATGGGGAACTTAACAACTATCCCAGGGGAAGTTCTTTTGCCTACTTTTCTTTC
>JAZSGD010000202.1:0-2609 GCA_045532555.1 Eubacteriales bacterium
ATATGCCTGAGGGCAGTAAGGTGTATCAGCTCGGTTCTCTGTCGTCCTTCCAGCCCGTGCCCTATATCGCGACCTACGGAGCGACCAAGGCTTTCGTTCTGTCGCTTTCGCGTGCACTTAACAAGGAGCTCAAGAACCGCAAGATAAAGATGATCTCGGTTTGTCCCGGATGGGTCAAGACCGATTTCTTCGATCGTGCAGTTCGCGACGACACTATCAAATATTACAACAAGTTCTTCACGTCCGAGGAGGTCGTCAACCGCGCAGTCGAGGATATGAAGCGCGGTAAGGACGTCTCGGTCTGCGGCGCGCAGATCAGAGGACAGGTGCTCTTAACAAAGCTCCTGCCCCATAAGCTCGTTATGAGCATCTGGTGCAAGCAGCAGAAGAAGTAATGATAGATTGCAGGAGGGGGAAGGAACCTTTTTGGGAAAAAGGTTCCTTCCCCCTCCTGCACCTCTCCCATCTTCCAAAAACTTTTGGAAAAGAAAAAATTAATTGAAAGTTTTTGTCAAGCTTTTTTCAAAAAGCTTGCGCCGATCCAACGCGCGGAGCGTTGGTCGCCGTTCGCAAACGGCGAAATTTCCTTATCCTTACTAAGCGCCACGAAAGGGTGAATTTCGGCTTGCCGAAAGAGGGAAAACACACAAGTGGGGGTTTTCCCTCGCTAAAGCTTGGCAACTTTTTCCAAATCATACCAAACCATATTCTTTTAGTATCGCTTCGAGCTTATCTCGGTTTTTCTCCCCGATCTCGCACATAGGAAGTCTCATTTCGGCAGAGCAAAGCCCCATTAGCGACAAAGCGGTTTTGACAGGTATCGGATTGACCTCGCAGAACATCATTTTCATCAGCTTCAGATATTTTTCGTGCAGACGGCGGCATTTCTTTGTGTCGCCGTCAAACCATTTGTTACAAAGGTCGGTCATTTCGCGAGGAATGATATTTGAAACGACAGATATCACACCCTTGCCGCCAAGCGCAAGCAGAGGCAGTGTCTGGTCGTCGTTTCCCGAATACACGTCAAGGTCATCCCCGCACTCTGCGATAAGCTCGGCGATAGACGAGACGTTTCCCGATGCCTCCTTTACTGCAACTATATTTTCATGCTTTGCAAGCTCGCGGTACACGGGCATCGTTATGTTACAGCAGGTGCGCGTCGGCACGTTGTAGGGAATTATAGGACAGCTTACCGCATCGGCGATCTTCAGATAGCTTTCGATCAGACCGCGCTCGGTCGCTTTGTTGTAATATGGTGTAACGACAAGCAACGCGTCGTAGCCAAGTGCAGAAGCAAATCTCGACATCTCCACGGCGTGATTTGTATCGTTTGACCCCGTGCCTGCTATCATTGGCACTCTGCCGTCGGTCTTTTCAAGCGCAAATTGCAAAATCGCCTTGTGTTCATCATCTGAAAGAGTACAGCTTTCTCCAGTCGTGCCGCATATAACCAAAGCGTCAATGCCGCTATTTATCTGAAATTCGATAAGCTTGCCCAGATTTATGTAATCGACCTCTCCGTTCAACATCGGAGTTACAAGCGCGGTCGCAACGCCCGCAAATATGCTTTTTTTATTTTTGCTCATAAAATATCCCCCTTTAAAGCTAAAAATGTGTGTTTTTGTATTGCAAACAAGGCGTGTCTGTGGTATAATCATAATGAATAATTATATATTAAAGTGTATGCCACCCGAGGCGATTTCGTCACGGAATGGCTGTCTTGGAGAAAAAATGAACGAAGGAAAAAAGGTAATTATAAACGAAAAAAAGCCCACCGATCTGCTTACGGCAGACTTTGACTACTATCTGCCCGAGGAGCTGATCGCACAGCACCCCGCAGAGAAACGCGACCACAGTCGTCTTATGGTGCTTGACAGAACGGAAAACACCATAGAGCATAAGCATTTTTACGATATCCTTGATTACATAAACCCCGGCGACGTGCTCGTCGTCAATGATTCCAAGGTCATTCCTGCCCGAATCTACGGTCACGTTGAGGGCAGAGAGGAGGCGCTGACCGAGCTGCTTTTGCTCCGTCAGGGCGAGCTTGATACTTGGGAATGCCTTGTTAAGCCGGGAAAACGCGCGAGAATAGGCATGAAGCAGATATTCGGTAACGGCGCACTTATCGGAGAGGTCAAGGAGATAACCGAGGAGGGCAACCGCCTCATCAAATTCGAATACGATAAAGAAAAATACGAAAATATATACAACGTGCTCCACGAGATCGGTCTTATGCCTCTGCCGCCATACATCACGGAGCAGCTTCAGGATAAGAGTCGCTATCAGACCGTCTACGCGAGAGAAAACGGCTCGGCGGCAGCGCCCACGGCAGGATTGCATTTTACCGAGGAATTGCTTGCGAAGCTTAAAGAAAAGGGCGTTGCAATAGCTCCCGTAATGCTCCACGTTGGGCTTGGCACGTTCCGTCCCGTAAAGGCGGACAGACTTGACGAGCATGTGATGCACACCGAGTTTTTCTCGGTCTCAACGGAGAGCGCAGACCTTATCAACTCCCGTCGCGCCGCTGGCGGACGAGTTATTTGTGTCGGAACGACGTCCTGCCGCACGCTTGAGAGTGCATCGGACGAGCAGGGCATAGTCCACGC
>JAZSGD010000241.1:0-6068 GCA_045532555.1 Eubacteriales bacterium
TAAAAGAATATCTGCGATGATCGCCGCCCCTCTCCAAGATCTTCGGTGAGGGGCGTTTTTTATCAAAAAATATATCACGAGAGGAGTCCTCCAAATGCTACAAAACGTAATGTATTTTGACAACGCCCCCACCACCTTTCCAAAGCCTCAAAGCGTACTGAACGCAGCCTATGAATGTATGAGCGAATATTGCGGAAACGCAGGGCGCGGCTCTCACCCGATCGCCATGATGAGCGCCGAAAAGGTCTTCGAGGCGCGAGTTGCCCTCGCCGATTTCTTTGGCAGCACTCCCGAAAACGTAGTCTTCACCCTCAACACCACCTACGCGCTCAATATGGCGATAAAAGGGGTTATGAGCAACGGCGGCCACATGCTCATCAGCAATATGGAGCACAACTCCGTACTGCGCCCGGCGGCAAGAATGGCAAGGGATAACGTACTGCGCTACGATATCTTCAAGGCTTACGACAAGACAAAGCCTCTGAGTACCAAAGAAATCATCACCAACATAATCTCCAAGCTCCGCAAGGATACGAAAATGCTGACCTGCATCCACTCGTCAAATATCTGCTCCTATTCCCTCCCGATTCGCGAGATCGGAGAACTCTGCCGCCGCCACGGCATACTTTTCTGCGTTGACGCCGCCCAATCCGCAGGACATCTGCCAATAAATATGGAAAAGGACTGCATCGATATCCTCTGCCTCCCCGCCCACAAAGGGCTCTACGCTCCGCAGGGCTGCGGTATAATGATCATGAGAAAGGGACTTCAAAAGCTCGCGACTCTCACCGAAGGAGGAAACGGAGTCAACTCGCTCGAGCTCTCAATGGGCAACGAAAGCCCCGAAAGGTACGAGGGCGGCACGCTCTGCACTCCTGCCATAGCAGGTCTTGTCTCAGGCATCGAATTCATCAGAAGCTTCGGACTTCATACCATCGGGGACCACGAGCGCAAGCTCTGGCGACAGACCTACGACCGCCTCTCCTCCATCAAAGGCCTGACAATCTACGACGACACCGAGGGCAGCGTCCTGCTCTTCAATATAAACGGTATCCCTGCCGACGACGTTGGAGAACTGCTCTCCGACCGTGGCTTTTGTCTTCGCACGGGCTACCACTGCTCTCCCCTCGCTCACAAGGCTCTCGGCACCGCTGAAGGCGGCGCGGTCCGCATCGGATTTGGCATCTTCAACACCGAAAAAGAGGTCGATAGCCTCTGTCTTGCGATCCGCGATATAGTCAGGCAGTACCGCGTTTAATTCAATACACAACTGTAAAAATGAATATTCACAAAAATATTCATTTTTTTCAGCGAGTTATTTTTTAAATTCGCGAGAATAAAAGAGCATAAGCGAGCATTTTGGAGATTTTCCAAAAATAATCTCCAAAACTCGCAACCGATGCCGATTTTTTTGGATTTTTCACAAAAAACCGTGATTTTTGGAGAATTTTTTTAAAACCTATTGCAATTAGTGTAAAATTATGATAAAATGTATGCTGTTATACTGTCCTTATTATACTTTGAACGATAAAAGGAAGTATCTGTCGTTCTAAGACGGAAACGGCAAGGCAAGACCTGCGCGCCACACATTGTCGGAAAACGCATCAAAAATTTCGGCGAGACCCTTATCGCACAAGCTTTTCAACCATCGCAAAGGGGAACGCTAATCTCAGATTTTAAAAGGAGTTTTTATGTGTAATGGAAAAAGAAGTAATCATCAACCTGACTGATGTGTCAAAATCCTTTGATGGCGAGATAGTTCTCGACCACATCAACCTCAAGATCCACGACAAAGAATTCGTGACTCTTCTCGGTCCCTCGGGCTGCGGCAAGACCACGACTCTGCGTATAATAGGCGGCTTTGAGACCGCAGACACGGGCGACGTAACGTTTGACGGCAAAAGCGTCAAGGGCGTTCCCCCTCATCAGAGACCTGTAAACACGGTCTTCCAAAAATACGCGCTCTTCCCTCACCTTAACGTGTTTGAAAACGTAGCCTTCGGTCTGCGCCTTAAAAAGACACCCGAGGAGACTATTAGAGAAAAGGTCAAGGAAATGCTCTCCATGGTCAACCTCAAGGGTTTTGAGCGCCGCCGCGTAAGCACCCTTTCGGGCGGTCAGCAGCAAAGAGTTGCGATCGCAAGAGCACTTATCAACGAGCCCGAGGTGCTCCTTCTCGACGAGCCTCTCGGCGCACTCGACCTCAAGCTCCGCAAGGACATGCAGAACGAGCTCAAAAAGATCCAGAAGGCAACGGGAATCACCTTTATATACGTCACTCACGACCAAGAGGAAGCCCTCTCTATGTCCGATACCGTCGTAGTTATGGCAAACGGACAGATCCAGCAGATCGGCTCCCCCACCGACATATACAACGAGCCCGAAAACGCATTCGTCGCAGACTTCATCGGCGAGAGTAACATCGTCGACGGAATTATGCTCGAGGACTACAAGGTTCGCTTCTCGGGCCACACGTTTGAGTGCGTCGACGCTGGATTTGAAAAGAATCAGAAGGTCGACGTAGTAGTACGTCCCGAGGACGTTGACGTAGTCACCCCCGACAAGGGAATGCTCCAGGGACTCGTCACCTCGGTCACCTTCAAGGGCGTGCACTGGGAGATCATCGTTGACATCAACGGCTTCAAGTGGATGATACAGACCACCGATTTCGTCGCCGAAGGCGAGCATATCGGTCTTTTCATCGAGCCCGAAGCAATACATATTATGAACAAGTCCGAATTCTCGGGTATGTTCGGCGACTATTCCTCATTCTCGGACGAGCTTGACCAGCTTGCCGACCCCACAGAGCCCGAAGAGGAGGAGGGAGAGGAATGAAAAAAGGCTCGCTCTTTCAGAAAATGGCGGCGGCTCCCCACATCGTTTGGATGGTTCTGTTCATCGTGGCGCCGATGCTGTTCGTCCTTTATTTCGCGTTTACCGATGCAGACGGACGTTTTTCCCTTTCAAATATCTCAACTCTCTCGCAGTACGGCAACGTGTTCGTCCTGTCGATCGCGTTTGCATTGATAGCAACCGTAGTCTGCCTGCTTATCGGATATCCCCTCGCGTATTTTATGGCGAGAAGCAAGCCGAAAACACAAAAGCTGCTTATGGTGCTTATAATGCTCCCTATGTGGTGTAATCTGCTTATCCGCACATACGCGCTTATGGCTCTGCTCGACAACGGAGGACTTCTTAACTCCTTCCTCGAGAGCATGGGACTTGACAAGCTCCACATCGTCGGCTCGGACTTCGGCGTTATTCTCGGTATGGTCTATGATTTCCTACCCTATATGGTACTGCCGATCTTCACGTCGATCACAAAGCTTGACAACCGCTATATTGAGGCGGCACACGACCTCGGCTGTAACAATATCCAGACCATGACCAAGGTCGTCCTTCCCCTCACCGCATCGGGAATTATCTCGGGCGTGACTATGGTATTCGTGCCCTCTATCAGCACGTTCTACATCTCGCAGAAGCTCGGCGCAGGCAAGATTGACCTCATCGGCGACACTATCGAGCGACTCTTCCAGAACACCAGCACCTATAACGTCGGCGCGGTCATTTCCCTCGTTATGATGATTCTTATTCTCATTTCGGTATGGATAATGAACAAGTTCTCCGACGACGAAGGAGGTGTGATCATATGATGAAATTCCTGTCCAAATTCTATATGTTCATCATATTCGCTCTTCTTTACGCACCTATCGTCGTGCTTATCGTCTTCTCATTTAACGACGGCGGCTCACTTAGCGAATTCACGGGCATATCGCTCAAATGGTACGGCGAGCTCTTCCGCGACGAAGAAGCTCTGACCGCACTGAAGAACTCTCTTATTCTCGCGGTCTGCTCCTCGGTCATAGCAACTGGCATAGCAACCTTTGCAGCCCTCGGACTTCACCACATGAGGAACAAGTACGTCAAGGGCGCGGTGAAATCTGTCACCAACATACCTATGATGAACCCCGATATCGTCACGGGCGTATCCATGATGCTGCTCTTCGTGGCGGTAGCCAATTTTATTCACGCAAAGCAATTCTTCGGCTTCGGAACTATGCTTATAGCGCACACAACCTTCAATCTGCCCTATGCGTTGCTTTCCATTATGCCGAGATTCAATCAGCTTGACAAATCGCTCTCCGAGGCGGCGCAGGATCTTGGATGTACCCCCGCCCGCGCATTCTTCTCGGTAGAGCTTCCCGAAATAGTGCCCGGCATCGTATCGGCACTTATGATGAGCTTCACACTTTCGCTCGACGACTTCGTGATCAGCCATTTTGTAAGCTCGCCGAACTTCCAGACACTTCCCCTCTACGTTTACAACCAGACCGTGCACAACGTAAAGTTCAGCATGTACGCGCTCTGCGCACTTATCGTAGCAATCATTCTTGCGATCCTGCTCGCAGTCAACTTCACGGGCTCGGTCAACAAGAAGAAAAAGAGAAATGGGGTGGCGTAAATGAAAAATATCAAAAAAATCATCTCCGCACTGCTCCTTCTCGCACTCCTTGCCGTATTCTGCTGCTGCCTCTTTGCCTGCGACAAGGCAAACGACGGCGGTGACGTGACTACGCTCTACGTCTACAACTGGGGAGAATATATCTCCGACGGAAGCGAGGATTCGGTAGACTCCAACGAGCAGTTTGAAAAATGGTACTTCGACACCTTCGGCGAACGAGTCAAGGTCAGCTATTCTACCTACTCCTCAAACGAGGATATGTACGCCAAGCTCTCGGGCGGTGCCGTCAGCTACGACGTCATAGTCCCCTCGGACTATATGATCGAGCGACTCATCAAGGAGGACAAGCTCGCTCCGCTTAATTACGATAATATCCCCTTGGCAAAGGAAAATCTCGACTCCGAGTTTTTCGGCGAGAACGCAAAATACGACTACTACGACGAGGGCAGCGTATACTCCGTCCCCTACTTCTACGGAATGATCGGTATCATCTATAATACCGAGATGGTCGACGAGGAGGATATCGGCTCGTGGGATATTATGTGGAACGAAAAGTACAAGGGCAACATCCTGCAATTCAACAACTCCCGCGATGCACTCGGCACCGCGCAGTATAAGCTTGGAATCGACGTCAACACCGACAACGAAGCCGAGTGGAGACGCGCGCTCGAGGAGCTCAAGGCTCAAAAGAATATCGTTCAGGGCTACGTCATGGACGAGATATTCAACAAGATGGAGGGCGGAAGCGCTGCGATCGCGGCATACTATGCAGGCGACTTCCTGGCTATGTACGAAAACAACGAGAGCCTCGACTTTTTCTACCCCTCCGAGGGTACGAACCTCTACGTCGACGCTATGTGTATCCCCAAGACCTCCGCGAATAAAACGGTGGCAGAGCGATACATCAACTTTATGCTCAGCATAGATGAAAAATACGGCGCTCCCGCAATAGCAAACGCCGAATATACCTATTACGCCTCTCCCAACGCAAAGGTCGTTGAGAGCGAGGAATACCGTGACTATATGAACGAGATCAAGGACGACGCCTTTGAAAAAATGTATGACCTTGGCCACGTTGAAGCAACCTATTACGAAAACCTCACCCCCGAAAAGCTCGCCCTTATCAATGAGCTTTGGGAGGAGCTGAAATCGGATATCGACGTAAGCCCCACGATCTATATCATCTGTATAGCGATCGTCGGCTCGCTCGTCGGCTTTGTCACCTTCTTCGGCATCAGAAAGCGTAAGAGAAACAGTTACTAATAATAAATAAATGCAGAGGGGAACCCGCTTTTTGAAAAAAGCAGGTTCCCCTCTGCACTCCCCTCCGGCAAAAACTTCCACAAATGAAAGGATACCCCGACAGAAGCTCTGTCGGGGGTGTTTTTATGTTTACAAATCTCAAGCAAAATATTCCTCTATCTCCGCGCGTTTCGCAGTGCAGCTTCCCTGTATCATTTCGGATGAGCCGCCGCCGCGACCCGAGATAGCAGCGTTTATCTCCTTCGCATGGTCGCGCAGATCGACCGTGGCGCTCGCAATTATGTATTTGTAGCCGCCCTCGTCGTCACCTGCAAACACGGCGCAAATGCCACCGCAACGCTTC
>JAZSGD010000055.1:0-3930 GCA_045532555.1 Eubacteriales bacterium
AGGATGATTACAGAGCAATATTCGAAGGTCTTGAGCTTGGCACCGAGGCGACACGCACGGGCATTATCGACAATGCGCGCAAGTCGGGATACATTGAGCTGAAAAAGGACGTTTACACGATCCTGCCAGGTGGTGAATATCTTATAGAGCAGCTCTCGCAGATGAACATTTCGATGGACAAATACAAGACCAGCGTGCTTGGTCAGGCACTCAAAAAGGTCTATCGCGGTACGATGACTGTCGACGAGAGCGTCAAGCAGGCGTGCGACGAGATCTCTGTTGTCTTTGACCGTCGCGAAGCGCCTATTGAGCTCGACACCGATACGGGATTCTATGGGGATCTCGTTGGAAGATGTCCTGTTTGTCAAAAGGACGTTGTCCGCGGAAGGTACGGATACGGATGTATGGGATACAAGGAGGGCTGCAAGTTCAGATTCGGCAGTTTTATCTGCAAAAGACCGATCTCGATCAGCAACGCAAGAAAGCTGCTTGCTGAAGGAAAGACCTCCGAAATACAAGGTTTTACATCCAAAAACGGCAAGCTGTTTAATGCAAGGCTCAAGCTCGATGGAGACAAGGTCGTGTTTGATTTTAAATAATCATATAGATTTGCTCTTGACATTTTGTCAATTTAGCATTATAATATTTTCAATAGCACTTAAACACAAAAATATAAGCGGAGGAATATATTTATGAAACTTAAGCTTAAAGTGTTGGCACTTACATTGGCTGCTCTTTCTGTTTTTTCTGTATTTGCAGCGTGCGATACTGCAGATTCATCTGAAGAAACAACTACCAGCGCTGCTGAAAGCAACGGCAACGAAACCTCGGAAGGAACTTCGGAGCAGATCACCGAGGTGATTCCCGATGTTCCCGATATCGAAAAGAAAAATTACGATGACGTATTTTACCTGTACCTTGAGGGTTCTTGTAATCCTATCAAAAACTATTGGGTAGAGGAAAGCGGAAACGACGTTTTGTCGGCGGCTTTGTTTGCACGTCAGGAAGACATACGCAATCATCTTGGAGTTGAGCTGTTCGCTTGGTGTAACACCGAAGAGGATTACTCTGAATCGTTTAAAACTTCGGTTCAGACCAAATCAGGTGCCATAGATCTTATGATGACTCACGTCAGTATTAACGTCGCAGGACTCGTTTCCGACGGTATTCTCTATCAGTTCAATGAGATGCCCGGTATAGATCTCGATGCAGATTATTGGAACCAGGACTTTATGGATTCGCTGGCGATCGACGATATGTATTTTCTTGGATTCAACGACTTCAACATCCTCGATACTCACGTTATCGCCTTCAATAAGTCTCTTCTTGAAAAGTACGATGACATGCTCGATAAAAGTCTTTACGAGATGGTTGACGACTACGAATGGACGCTTGGTCAGATGATCGATCTTGCTAAGGTCGCATACATAGACAACGGCAGCGTTGAAAAGAATCAGTACGGCTTTACGGGTCTTCAGTGGGTTCCGTGGTGCGGATTCCTCGAGGGCTGCGGTGTTAATCTCGTGGAAATGAACGATCAGGGAAACTATGAGGTCTCCTTCTACAACGACGAGACCAAGGATAAAACCATCGCTATTGTTGGTATGCTCAAGGATCTTGCCGACGCTGAATACTCATACGTCGATTATTGGTCCTTTAATCTGACCGTGCCGTTCACCTCTAACAGAGCTCTTATGACTCTCTCTTCTACCAATCAGCTTGCTGAAGAATATCTCCATTACGACATTGATTTCGGTATAGTTCCCTATCCCTTATACAATACAGATCAGACCGAATATCACTCGCTTCAGTGGGGCGGATATCTTGCGATCCCCGCTTATCTTGAAGACGAGGAGATGGTTGGAGAGACCATTGAAATGCTCGCGTATTACAGCACCGACGTAAAGGTTGCATTCTATCAGAAGCTGCTCGGCAAGCAGGTTGCCGACAACCCCGACGACAGACGTATGCTTGAGATAGTCTGGAACAGCGTTTGCACAGATTTCGGTCAGACCTTTGAAAACGCTGCGGGCGACATACTCTATATGCTTCCGTACGTTACCTGCTCAACCAGCGGATACGAGCTTTCCGGTTACTACGATGGCAAAGCGGGCTCCGCTAACAGATCTCTTGAGAATTTTGTTAAAAGAGTAATAAAAAAGAATAAATAAATCCGTACTAAACGTTGTACAAAAAGGATCTCCCGTCCAGCATTGGACGGGAGATCCTTTTTGTTATATTTTAACCGCACATTCTATTTCACAAGTTGACATTTTCTTGTGTTTTTCGTCCCAGATGATCTCGCTTATGCTATCTGCCTTGACGAAGCCGCTGATGGGATTCTTTACACTGACGATATCGCCATTAATCGTAGCTTTGACCTCACTGTTTTCAAACGAGAGATCGCAATCCTCGGTGGTGCAGTCCTCCAAGACAAGATTCTTGCAATAGCAGAGGGGCTGGGTGCCCTTGATATGACAACGAATGAGGCGCAAATTCTCGGAATACCAGCCGAGATATTCTCCCTCGATGACGCTGTCGTACACGGTGACATCTTTGGCATGCCAGAAGGCATCCTTGGTCTTGAGATTAGAATTTCTGATCTCGACGTTTTCGACGTACTGGAAGGAATACTTGCCCAAGAGGGTAAACTCGGAAAGCTGCATATTCCTGCACTCAAAAAATGGATATTGGGAGTTAACGGTGGTGTTTTGGACGGTAATATCCGAGCATCTCCAACCGAACTCCGCGCTATCGACATCGCACTCGGAAAGCGTGACGTTTTTGCACTCGCGAAGCGCTTTTATACCGTGGAGCGTGCTTTTTTCGATATTTATATGATCGTCGTACCAAAGTGCTGCGCGGCAGGTCTCGGCCATCGTAATATTAGATATTTCCGCACCGTTTACGTGCCAAAAGGGATAGCGCAATCTGAAATCACAGCTATCTACCTTTATATTTCGGCACTCCTTGAGCGCACTTTCGCCGTCTGCCTCGCCATCGAAGGTGCAATTTATAATTTCTGCATCTTCGATGCCATACAGGGCGCGTTCTTCGTCGTAGTTTTGGTTTATGTACTTCATTCTGATCTCCAAATAGTAATCGTTGAATTTTGCCTCATCGGTAAAATTCGTGCGTGAAGCAATTTAATTACCTATAAAGGTGACCTTGTCTTCACGTTGACTTCCTTATGGTAATAATTCGGCAAAAACAACTTATGGGCGAACAAAGTTCGCCCGTTTAAGCTTTTAAAAATCGCGTCTTCCCTCAAGAGCGCGGAACAGGGTTATTTCGTCCGCGTATTCAAGGTCACTTCCCATAGGCACGCCGTATGCGAGTCTTGTGACCTTTATTCCTATCGGCTTGAGAAGACGGGCAAGATACATTGCCGTGACCTCTCCTTCGACTGTCGGGTTGGTCGCAACTATGACCTCCTCGATCTCTCCCTCGTTGAGCCTCGCGAGCAGCTCGCGGATCTTGAGCTTTTCGGGAGTAATGCCGTTGGTGGGTGAGATAACTCCGTGGAGGACGTGGTAAAGTCCCTTATATTCCCTTACCTTTTCCATTGATATAACGACCTTGGGATCGGACACCACGCAGACCGTTTTTCTGTCTCTTTGAAGGTCGGCGCAGATCGGGCAGATCTCCTTGTCGGTTATATTCTGACAGATCGGGCAAAGGTGTATCTTCGCTTTCGCGTCAAGAATCGCCGCGGCGAATTCGCTTGCCTCCTCGTCGGTCATATCTAGCACGGAAAACGCCATTTTCATAGCGTTCTTTCTGCCCACGCCGTCAAGTCTGCCGAACTGCTCCGCAAGCTTCTGGAGCGACTCGATATATTCTGCCATATCAGAACATTCCGGGCATATTCATACCCTTAGTGATCTTGTCCATTTCCTGCGCGTTGGTGGTCTCTACTCTCTTGATCGC
>JAZSGD010000263.1:0-19980 GCA_045532555.1 Eubacteriales bacterium
ACTTTGTGGCGAGGCCTGGTGAAAGTCTCGACCCATCCTTTCAAAAGGCTTGTCTGCGCCGCCGAGATCGGCGGTCGCCCTCCGCAGAGGGCGAAACTCCCTTGCCGTTAGAAAGCGCCACAGAGGGGTGAATGACAAGCCGAAGGCTTGGCAGAGGGGAACCGCACAAGTGGGGGGGTCCCCTTTCTACGCAAAGCCTTTTTAAATTGCTCACCCGCTTTTTTCTTTGGCAGTAGAGGCGCAAATGAAAACTGCTTCGCTGCGCTCAGCCGGAGTCGCAAGCGACTTCCTTCGCTTAGCAAAAAAGAACACGCCGATAAGGAGATTTCGCCGCGTGCGCACGGCGACCAACGCTCCGCGCGTTGGATGTGCGGTCGCCTTTTGAAAAAAGCGACGGAAAAACTTTTCACAAGGCAACGCCGTGGCGTTCTCGCGCCCCGATAAATCAAAATTTGAAATTATTCGTCTTTCTTATCGGCTTTCGTTTGAGTGACGTCCGCGAGGGGATTTTGCGACATTGCGTTCATCATATTTTTGTCGCTGACGTGGGTGTAGATCTGCGTGGTGCTGAGCTGCTCGTGGCCGAGAATGTCCTTAAGCACGCGGATATCGACGTTGCCCGTCTGATACATCAGCGTTGCGGCGGTGTGGCGGAGCTTATGCACCGAGTAATGCTTGGCGCCAAGTCCTGACAGGTCGAGGTATTTATAGACCATTGCCTGCACCATTTTGTCGCTTATTCTTTTTTCTCGGTTACTCAAAAAGAGCGCTTTATCCGAGATATTATGGTTCTTTTCGATAAGACGGTAGTTTCGGAGATAGTCCGCGAGCACGACTTTGCAGGCATCGTTGAGGTAGATTATTCTTTCCTTGCTGCCTTTACCGAGGACTCGGACGTGGGTGAGCTCTCGGTCGAGGTCGGTCAGGTTGATGCCGACAAGCTCGTTTAGTCGCATTCCGCAGTTGAGAAACAGGGTTATTATACACAGGTCGCGGAGTCTTGTTTTTGATTCGACGTCGTTGCGGACGGTATCGAGCAGCAGCTTTGCCTCCGTAAGTGACAAGAATTTCGGCAGAGTCTTCTTGTGCTTCGGTGCCTCGATGTCTGCGGCGGGATTTTCTTCAAGATATCCGCGCTTGACGGTCATAAACTTGAAAAGTCCTTTTATGGCGGACAGCTTTCGTGCCTTGCTTGCCCACATATTCTTGCGGACGTTGCCCGTGTAGAGCAGAAAATCGTATATCTGCTCGGTAGATATATTTTTTATGTAATCTACGTCGACATTTGCTATGCTGATCTCGCAAAACTCGTCGGAGTCGGGGTCGATGCCGTTCTGCTTGGCGATGACGTAGCGAAAGAAGGTGCGCAGGTCGAGAAGGTACTCGTCTACGGTCTTTTGTGAGCAGCCTTGTATTGCGAGCTTATAGGAGGCGAATTCGCGAATGATTGGCGGGAATTCGTCGATATTTACGCGGTAGGGCATAGTTTTTGATCCCCTTTCGGTGTTTATATATTAATTATACCAAATATTTTTTTGTTTTTCAATAGATTTCTTGTATTTTTCAAGGCGGTGTCAATTTTATCGGAATATTTTGTATAATACTGCAATTTTGCGGTCGCTTGATGGCAAATTGTTGATTTTCTTTAAATTTTCACACGGAATTGTTGAAAAATACACATTTATCGTATATAATGTTATCATTGGAGGTCTGCCCTCGGGTGACCGAAGTGAAAGGACATTTGTAATGAAGGATTTTTTTAAGCGATATTCGTACGAAAGCGTGCGGTTATTTATAAATCAGGTTGTCATAGGACTTTTTGGATTGGTGCTCGCGCTTGCCGCGGGAATTGCCGAGAACGAGACCTTGCGCGTGGTCACGGGCATTTTTTCGGTGGTCTTCTTTTTGTTTATGCAATTTGCTTCGGCATGGAGGATCGGTGCGGAGGATAGGATGTCGGTAGATCTTGGCAAAAGAAAGCTGGATCTCTCGGTTCCATTCAAGGTCTGGTTGCTTGCAAACTCGCTCAATCTGCTTCTCGCGCTTCTGATAGCACTTGGGGTATGGTTTGGCAACGGGGGAGCATTATCCTCGATTTCGGGAGGTGCGACGATGATCAAGATGATCATTGAGGGAATGTACACAGGTCTGCTTGCAAGTCACGTTGGCGGCGCGCCGCTGAACTCCTATTGGTTCGTGCATTTTCTGACGGTTCTGCCGGCTCTGCCTGCGATAGTTGCCGCTTATATCTGCGGTGCGAAAAATATCAATTTCGGCGGTCTTTTTATGCCGAACGTGAAGAAATAATCGTGTTTTTACTAAAGGATCGGGCGCTTGAGCGTGCCCGATCCTCTTTTTTCTGAATTTTTATTAACGCGGGCTTATTTTTCTTGTATTTTACGGCTTATTGTGGTATAATTGTTTTAGATATTTCGGGACGGAGGTGTGATCGTGACAAATTCCGATATAAAGATACTTGTGGTCGATGACGAGGCCGACATACGCAAGGTGGTCTCTTTGCTTTTGAAGAACAAGGGTTACTCTGTCATTGAGGCATCAAACGGGTCTGCGGCGATCGACGCTGTAAAGCAGAACGACGTTGACCTTATCATTATGGATATTATGATGCCCAAGATGTCGGGTATTGAAGCGACCGAGAAAATTCGAGAGCTTTCTGTTGCTCCCGTACTTTTTCTTACCGCAAAATCGTTCGTTGCCGACAAGGAAAGAGCTTATAGCAGCGGCGGTGACGACTACGTGGTCAAGCCCTTTTCGTCTGTGGAGCTGCTTATGAAGGTCGAGTCGCTTGTGCGTCGTTATACCGTCTACAAGGGAAAGGAACGAACCGACGGGATAATCACTCTCTCCGGTGGGGTTGAGGTAGATCCTGAAAAAAGAACCGTTACCAAAAACGGAGTGGATCCTAATCTTAGAGACAAGGAAAGCGCGATTTTCTTCTATCTGCTTGAGCACCGCGGCAGCACGGTGGAGCCTGACGTTATTTTTGAAGCGGTGTGGGGCGAGAGAGCTCTTGCATCGAGCGCAAATAACGTGACGGTCAATATTCTCGGTCTGCGAAAGAAGCTTGAGGACGATCCGTCTAATCCGAAGATAATCAAGACCGTTTGGGGAAAGGGGTATCAGTTTGTCTAAAAAGAAATTCTTTATTTCTCTGAGAAGCAAATTAATACTTATTCTGATCCTGGCGCTTCTCACAGCCGCCGTGGTCTTCGTTACCTGCAAGGAGTTCGGTGACTTCTTGGTCTGGAAATATTATCTTGACGAGGAGACCAAGCAGGAGAGAGCCGAGGATTATATCGAGGACTTCCAGAAATACGTGAAAAACAAAAAGCTCTCTATTCACGATTCCAAGAAAATTGCCGCGTGGTCGGGCGGAAACTACGTCGATATGATCGTTTACAAGGATAAGAGTCTTGTTTATGCTCCCGAGTGGTTTATTGATTCGAGTAATCCGCAGGACTACTTTTCGGGCGACCGAAACTTTGAGCATTATCTGACCGAGGAGGCAAGGACTGCTTATCTCGAGCGACTTGAGGACATTCTCGATGAAAACAGCGATCTTTCGTCGGTATATTTCGTAGACGGAACTCTGCTTGTGAGGGTCATTGACTACACAGAGGATTTTGTGTATAACCTGGTATTTGCCGGCTCATTGTTCCTTGCCTTGATCGTGCTTTGTATCATTATGATACTGAACTTTTCGACGACAGCTTCGAGGATAAAGCGTCTTGCGAGAGACGTTAGGCTTGTCGAAGGCGGAAACCTTGAATTGCCGATCGCTATCAGAGGGCACGATGAATTGAGCTCGCTTGCCGAGGACGTCAACAGCATGAGAAACTCGGTCGTTGACAATATGACCAAGGAGCAGCAGGCGTGGAAGGCGAACGCGGAGCTTATCACCGCTATGTCGCACGATATCCGTACTCCGCTTACCGTTATGCTCGGATATCTTGAGCTTATGGAGATGCAGGAAAAGTCCGAGATCGATTCGGAATATATCGCGGCTTGCAAGGACAACGCTCTGCGATTGAAGCGACTTTCCGACGATATGTTTTCCTATTTTCTCGTTTTTGGCAAAAAAGACGCTCTTGACGGGGAAATGATCGAGGTTGGCAGCGAGGTGCTCGAGCACATGCTGGCAGAGAGGGTGATTCTCTTTGAGGAAAGCGGATTCGAGCTGTCATACTCTCATGATCTGCCAAGCGCGACAATTTTAGTGAATTTGGACTATCTTGGTCGCGTTATTGACAACGTGTTCGCAAATATTCAAAAATACGCTGATATTAACGCGCCTGTTTATATTGAATCAGAAATTGCTGACGGCGATCTGGCACTTACAGTCAAAAATAAGATCGACAAGAGCTCGGATCGCGCCGAAAGTAACGGCATAGGTCTTAAGACCTGTGAGCGCATCATGGAGCGAATGGGTGGCAACATTCGTGTGTGCTCCGAGGGCGAGGATTACAGTATTACGTTGAATTTTCCTGTTAAGGAGTAAAGAAAAACGGTCTGTCCGAGATGGATAGACCGTTTTATTTTAAAGCTTATTTTCCAGGCGGACTCTTACCGACTTGATGAAGTCAAGGGTATTGACTGCCGTTGCGGAAAATCCTTCTTCGACAAGACCAACGAGGTCCTTGGTCATTATTCCGTCGTTGAGAGTGTCGATGCAGGCTTCCTCGAGCTTATTTGCGAAGCTTACGAGCTCGTCAAGTCCGTCGAGTTCGCCGCGCTTACGGAGCGCTCCCGACCAAGCGTAGATCGTTGCCATGGGATTGGTCGAGGTCTCCTCGCCCTTGAGGTAACGGTAATAGTGTCTTGTGACCGTACCGTGAGCCGCCTCGTATTCAAACTTTCCGTCGGGGGAGACGAGAACGCTGGTCATCATCGCGAGTGAGCCGAACGCGGTGGATACCATGTCCGACATTACGTCGCCGTCGTAGTTTTTACACGCCCAGATGTAGCCGCCCTCGCTTCTGATCACTCGCGCGACTGCGTCATCGATCAGGGTGTAGAAGTATGTTATGCCGAGCTTCTCGAACTGTTCTTTATAGTGATTGTTGTAGATCTCCTCGAAGATCAGCTTGAAGGTCTGGTCGTACTGCTTGGAGATCGTGTCCTTGGTGGAGAACCAAAGATCCTGCTTGGTATCGATCGCAAACTTGAAGCAGGAGTGAGCAAAGCTGATTATTGAGGTGTCCTTGTTGTACTGTCCCTGAAGCACGCCTGCACACTCAAAATCGTATATTGTTTTGGAGAACTCGGTGCCGTCATCGCCCTTGAAGGTAAGTGTTGCCTTGCCTGCCGAGGGCACGCGGTACTCGGTCGCTTTATACACGTCGCCGTATGCGTGACGTGCGATCGTGATCGGCTTTTTCCAGTTGCGGACAACCGGCTTGATCGAGTCGATTATGATGGGCGCGCGGAAGACCGTGCCGTCCATTATCGCGCGGATCGTGCCGTTGGGAGATTTCCACATCTCTGTGAGGTTGTATTCCTCAACTCGCTGCTTGTTTGGAGTTATCGTCGCGCATTTGACCGCTACGCCGTATTTCTGCGCCGCGTATGCCGAGTCGAACGTGACCTGATCCTTCGTTCTTTCTCTCTCGGGCAGTCCGAGATCGTAGTACTCGGTCTTCAGGTCAACAAAGGGATAAAGAAGCTCGTCCTTTATCATCTTCCATATTATTCTTGTCATCTCGTCGCCGTCCATCTCGACCAGCGGCGTTGTCATTCTGATCTTTTCCATATTTGCCTTTCTTTTGCGGGGCTTTGCCCCTGCACCCTTGGGTTTCGTGGGACTCTGTCCCACACCCTGCTTAAAACTTTTTGGAAAAAAGTTTTAAGAATTCAAAAACTTTCGATGAAAGAGGTTGTTGAGGTTGGGTTTTTTATATTGCTTTTTAAGTTTAGAGGGATAATCCGTAGTGTTTTCTACTATCCTTGGGGAAGTTTTTGAAGAGCTCGAGAAACCTTTTTCAAAAAGTTTCTCGAACGCGTCTTCCTTAGCTGTTTTTGATCTTATAATAGTTCATCAGGCAGCCGGAGAGGAGGATGTTCTTTTCTTCTTCGGTGAGGCCTTTGACGTAGAGGGTGAGGTCTTCGACGTCACCTGATTTGCGAATGACCTTGGCGTTAAAGGTTTCGTTGCCCGAGGCGATGGTTTTTCTGATATCGGGGACAAATACGCAGTCGCCTGTTTCGTATTCGAATTTAGTCTCGGGGTCGAGGGTGAAGGGAAGGATTCCCCAGTTGATACAGTTGGAGCGATAGCGCTTGGTTGCGAATTCGTAGCAGATATTGGCAAAACCGCCGAGCACCTTCTGGCAGGAGGCTGCCTGCTCACGCGCCGATCCGTCGCCGGGTTTATTTGCGAATACGCACGAGCCGAACTGGGTGTTCTTAAGAAGCTCGCTTGCGTCGCCGACCTTGGAGAGAGTTGCTACAAGCTTTTCACTTGCGTTACCATTTCTGCGAGCCGCTTCCTCTGCGGAGACCGCCTTAGAAAGTCCTACGTACTCGGGGGCGCGGCGGGAGAGAGTGAATTCAGCGAGTCTGCGAGGATTGGAGCGCAGGGAGCTGGTCTCGCCCGAGGGGATAAGCTCGTCGGTGGTGGTCACGGGGTCGTGAATTACTGCGGTCAGCTCGACGAGCAAGTTTTCACCAAGCTCGTACTGATCGGGCCAGCTTGTGATGTTCGGTCCGAGAATAAGCTCGGTTTCAGGGTCTGCTTTGCCGTAGCCGTAATAAATTCTCTTGTCGTAGACCGATTTGTCAAATTCGTAGTTTACGGGGGTGTAATCGTAGTCGATATCGGTTGCGGGGGTTATCTTGCCGCCGTTTGCCGCGGTTGCCGCGATGCTTCTCGCGTCCATAAGCGCAACTCCCGAGACCTGACCCTCGCCGGGCTTCGAGCCCTCACGGTTGGGGAAGTTACGGGTGGTATGGCGGAGAGGGGGTCCGTTATTTGCGGGGACGTCGCCTGCACCGAAGCAGGGGCCACAGAAGGAGGGCTTGATCACTGCGCCGTTTGAAAGCAGGTCCGCAGTCACTCCCTCGCGGGTCAATGCGAGTGACACGGGGATGCTCGTGGGATAGACCGACAGGTTGAAGTAGGAGTTGCCGACGTTACCCGTTTTGAGTATCTCGCACGCCTCGACTATGCTATCGAACATACCGCCCGCACAGCCTGCGATGATGCCTTGATCGGCGAGCACACTGCCGTCTTCCTGAACCTTGGATACGAGGTCGAGGTCACATTTCGGAAATTTGACCTTTGCTTCTGCCTCGACCTTTGCGAGTATTTCCTTGGAATTTGCGAGAAATTCTTTTATGGTATAAGCGTTTGAGGGGTGGAAGGGCAGAGCAATCATAGATTCCATTTTGCTAAGGTTGATCTCGATCATGGAATCGTAATATGCAATGCCGTGGGGCTTGAGCTCCTTATATTCCTCGGGTCTGCCGTGTGTTTCGTAGTGCTTTTTAACTACCTCGTCGGTCTCCCAGATCGACGAGAGGCAGGTTGTCTCGGTCGTCATTACGTCGATGCCGTTTCTGAAGTCGATGGGGAGATCTTTGATTCCGTCTCCGACGAATTCGAGCACCTTGTTCTTGACAAATCCGCAACCGAAGGTCGCGCCGACGAGCGCTATTGCCACGTCGTGAGGTCCGATTCCCTTGGGGGCTTTGCCCGTGAGGTGAACGAGAACTACCTCGGGCGATTTTATATCGTATGTATCCTTAAGCAACTGCTTTACAAGCTCGGGGCCGCCCTCGCCGACACCCATTGTGCCGAGTGCGCCGTATCTTGTGTGCGAGTCTGAGCCGAGGATCATTTTGCCGCATCCCGCAAGTTCTTCGCGCGCGTAGGAGTGAATGACGGACTGATTTGCGGGGACGTATATTCCGCCGTATTTCTTTGCAGCCGAGAGACCGAAAACGTGGTCGTCCTCGTTGATCGTGCCACCGACTGCGCAAAGAGAGTTGTGGCAGTTTGTGAGCGCGTAGGGAATCGGGAATTCGGTCAATCCTCCGATCCTTGCGGTTTGAATTATGCCGACGTAGGTGATGTCGTGAGACACCATTGCGTCGAATTTTATTTTGAGGGCGCTGTCGCTGCCCGATACGTTGTGAGATGAAAGGATCTGATAGGCTATCGTGTTTTTACGTGCTTCTGATGCGCTGACGGTCGAGCTTTCGCTGATCTTGCCGTTTTCGTAGAACACACCTTTATCAATAAGCTTGATCATATTGACCTCCGGGAATAACTAAAAATTAAAAATACTAAATCACTTTACATTATACCATTTGTTTGTCCTTTAGTCAAGCAAATTGCATGGTTTTTTAGAACTTTTGCGGATTTTTAACTTCATCTTATATTGATATAGGGATTGGAAGGCGAGCGAGGACTCTTACGATCTGGTAAAGAGGTGTATATTTTGTTTTTTTGACTAAAGAAGTATAAAAAAATGACAAAAACTCTTGCAAAACGAAAATGGATATGATATAATTATATATAATGAGATTTCGGTGTTGCTTTTCGCTGAAGCACCGCTAATTTTGGGAGTATTTATGGAAAAATTAAAAAGTTTTGTAAGGCAAAATCTGAAGCTTATATTGCTTGTGGTGTGCGGCTTGCTCGTCGTGACGGGAATTCTCGTTATAGTTCTTGGCGGCGGTCAGAGTGACGGATTTTTGAAGGTAATGTTTATTATATTCGGTATTGTTCTTGAATTGCTGGGTTGCTCGGTAGCTTTCCTTGCAATCGTGACGGGCGGTGCAGAATCTGCTAACTTTTTCTTGTATGACAACAAAAAGCACGCTAACGTTTCGGTCGACGACTTGGATTTCGCAAGAGTTGACAAGAAGATGACCTTTGTTATGGCAAATCTCAGCGAAAACGTTTCGGAGGTTTGGACCAAGAGAATAATTTTTGCTCAGGGCAGCGATATTCTTCGTGAAAACGAGGCTTTGGTTCCTCTGGTTGCTTACAAGATGCTTTACGATCTTGCAGAGAGAGCGAACGAAAGTGTATGGGAGCTCTATCTTACGGCGGATGCTTTGGTGATTGAGGACGTCGTTGCGGCACTTGAGCTCAACGGTGACACGGAGCTTGGTAATGCCTTTAAGTTCTTGTTTGAGAACGCGGCGGGTAGCTACGAGCGTACGGCGAAGTTCCTTGCAGATAACAAAAAATATATCCAGAGCAAGATGCTTAAGTATGTGAAGGCTAACGTGGAAAAGTTTTAACGTAGATAATTGTAAACGGTTCTTCCGATTTGTTCGGAAGAACCGTTTTTTTGTTGTTTTTAGGCGTATAGCACGTTAATATATAAACAAACTATAGAGAAATAAATAATAGGTTTAAATATTTGCGCGAATTGATGAATTTAGGGCGTTTTTGGGTGCGCGGAAAAAGACGACGTGAAAGACGTGCGGTGAAATAAGAAAATGCGCGTGGTATGTGGTGGGGGTGAGAGCTATCGGATAATAGAAGGCGAGGTTTCGCGGTGAGGAGAGAGTTGTGCGGATAATGGGGCGAGGGTGTGCGATGAGGAGAGAAGATTTGCGCGAAGGATCAGGCGGTTGCACTGTGCGCCGAGGGGAGAGCGTGCGATGAGGTGTGCGATGAGGCGTGCGATGAGGTGTGCGATGAGGTGTGCGGTGAGGTGTGCGGTGAGGTGTGCGGTGAGGTGTGCGGTGAGGTGTGCGATGAGGTGTGCAGTGAGGTGCGCGATGAGGTGTATGGTGGGTGTGCGATGAGGTGTGCGGTGAGGGCAATCAGACTGATCGCTAGTGGATTTTGTGGGATGTTCGAAAGGTTGCGAAGCGTGAAAAGAGAATTTTTGAAAAATGGTAATAAATGTAAAAATTAATAGCGATTGGGAGAGATTTTGGCTGAGGGCGTGGGAGACAGCCACCTATGTGTGAAAAAAGAGAACGCGAAATGATGATTTTGCAAAAATTCAAAAAATATTAACAATTAAAAAAGTACCAAAAATCCCATACGAAAAATTGTGCAAAGGGTACAAAAAGAGTGATTTTTGCCCACTTGGAGGAAAAACAAGAAAGATTCTTTGCATGCGCGAGTCTGGGTAAATGTGATTTACCGTGAGAGTTTTAGGGATTTGCCGCCCAAAAGTCAAGTGGCATAATTAACAAAAAAGAACTAATATCGGTCTTCTTTTGCGAATTTTCATCAAATCAAGGTAAATGTAAATTACCTTGTGCAAGGTTCTTTTCGTGGCGTTTTGCAACTTGCATAAATGCGGTTTTTGGCGGCTTTTAGCACTGTAAAAAAAACGAGTTTTCTTTTTGTTCACAAGGTTATTTTGTTAAGGTTTGTAAACTTTGGAACGCTTGACAAGTTATTTTTTTTATGTTATTATATATTAACATCTTTTGGGGTGTCGTATGAGCTGTAAGGGTGAGTGCGATGACCCGAATTTTTATTGGCCTTTTTACTTTGCATATATTAATGAAGCAAAAACGGTCGATAACTTCAAATCCCGATCCGAGATTTTGCAGAATTGCGTGTCAGCAAGTGCCAATGCAGACGTATCTTTTCTGTGGTCGGATCATCTTAAATTGCATAGTGATAATGCTGCTGCAGTATGATCATCGGCTTTCGCCGATCTTTTGCTTTCGCGTACGCGTGTGCGTGCGAGGTTGCGCATGGATCGAAAGCCGAGTCTGAGTCGTGCCGCAACCGTTGGTAATACCTCCGTATAACACCGTCTATGGAGCTGACCAAAGGAATGCGCGCGGGCCAGAGCGTCATGCGGTTGGTAACGATTGCATCTCTGCTCGTTGCGCACGGTGTTATTAACGGAGCATTTACCTTACACGGATAAGAAAAGTCTTATCCAAAAACAGCAGGAGGAAATTTTTTATGAAGAAAACGAAATTTCGAAGACTTGCGGCCTTGTTGCTTTGCTTGATATTCGTTGTTGGCGCTTTCTCCGTAAATGCGGCGGCTACCGACGGTGAGGCGGGCGCGAACGGAGAAACGACAGGCGGATCAGGCACGACGGGGCCCGATTACAGTATCGACGATATGATCGAGCTGCTCGGTACGATCTCTTACGACCAATACGTCTTGACAAGTGACTTTCTCAAGGCTGACGCGGCTAAGCAGACTGTTCGTATCGATGCGGTAAATGATCTCATAGCTGATAAGTCCGATGCCGATTACGTTATTGGTAAATACGAGGGCATTGATGCTATCGAAGCTCCCGGCGACGGAACGCTTACCTGGAGCGTTAACGTTCCCGAAACGGCGAGATATACGATCACAATAGTCTATTATACTCTCGACGACGGTAAGGCAAACTCGATCGAGCGTGTGTTCGGTATCAACGGCTCTCTTCCTTTCAGTGAGGCGCGTTACCTTACCATCAAGAAGAATTGGACAAACGACTACGAGGACGCTATCTACACGGGCAAGGATGTTGCTTCTGTCAAGACTGAGGCTGAGAAAATTGGCCTTATGTGCAACATGGACGGAAGCAAGCTTAAGATCAAATATCCTACGGTGTGGACTTCCGCTATCACGGATTTCTGCGACAAGTACGATATAAGATTTGCTACGCTTGACCTTGACAAGAACGAGCTTCGTCCCTCGGCTTCGCAGACTCCTACGTGGTCCGAGTACACTATGATCGACTCGACCGGCTTCCATACCGAAGCGTTTGAGTTCGTTCTTACAGAGGGTGAGAACACGATATCTCTTGAGGGAAAGAACGGAACGATCGCGATCTCCGAGATCATTCTCTCTCCCACAGAGGACGTTCTTACTTACAAGGAATACTCTGATAAGTATGCCGGCAAGCCCGAAGGCAGCGGCACGATCAAGATGGAAGCGGAATACTTCGACGCTGCATCTGACAAGACCATATATCCCATAGAGGATAGCGCGAGCGCGCTCACCTCTCCTCACGATGCGTCGAGAACCGTTCTTAACACTATCGGTGGCGGTAAGTGGCAGAACGCGGGTCAGTGGGTGACCTACAAGTTCCGCGTGGAGAAATCGGGTATGTATGAGCTGGTCTTCCGTTTCAAGCAGGACGTGCTTGACGGTATGTTCGTCAGCCGTACGCTTTCTCTCTACAGCGATGGACTTAAAGAGGGCGCTGACGGATATTACAACGGCGTACCCTTCGAGGAGGCTCGCAACGTTACCTACAATTACGGTGACAACTGGCAGGTGACCTCCACGACGGCGGGCGAAACTGCTTTCAGCTTCTACTTTGAGGCGGGAACCACCTACACGCTCAAGCTCGAGGTAACTCTCGGCGACATGGCTGACATAATCAACACCGTTCAGTCTGCGCTTGACCATATAAACGATGACTACCTTACCATTCTTCAGCTTACGGGAACCGAGCCTGACAGCTACCGTGACTACGGATTCTCCAGAATCATTCCCGATACGCTTAAGGATATGGCTCTTCAGGCTATCGTTCTTGACAACGAGGAGGATGCTGACAACGGCTATCCTATCGGTGTCGCTCAAAGACTTACCGCGCTGGCAGGTCAGAAATCCTCCAACGTCGGTACTCTGCAGAAGGTTGCGGATATTCTTAAGGATATGAGTAGCGATGAGGATGAGATCGCATCCTCGCTCGAGAGACTTAAGACCTACATCGGTACGCTTGGCACGTTCTTGTCCGATGCACAGACTCAGCCTCTCCAGCTCGACTACATTCTCGTTCAGCCTGCAGAGGCAAAGCTTCCCAAGGCGAACGCAAACTTCTTCGTATCCTTTGGATATGAGATATCCCGTTTCTTCTGGTCCTTCTTCCGTGACTACGACCACGTAGGTGCTATGGAAGAAACTTCCGACGAGAGCCTTGAAGTATGGCTCGCTACCGGTCGTGACCAGTTCCAGGTTATCAGAAGCCTTATCAACAGTGACTTTACTCCCGTTACGGATCATACCGTAGAGCTTAAGCTCGTTGCGGGCGGTACGCTCCTGCCTTCGATCCTTGCAAATAAGGGCCCTGACGTTTATCACGGAATGGGTCAGGCGGACGTTATAAACTACGCTATCCGTTCCGCTATCCTTCCCATTGAAGGATTTGAGGACTTTGATACCGTAAAGACCTCCTTCAACGATGCGGCAATGCTGGTTCTCGGTCTTGCTGATGCAGAGGGAACGATGCACTATTACGGTCTGCCCGAGCAGCAGGGCTTTGCGATGATGTTCGTTCGTATCGACGTTCTCGCAGAGGTTGGCGTTCCGATCCCTGAGACGTGGGATGACATTATGAAGGCTGTTCCTAAGCTCCAGGCTAAGAACATGGAGATCGGTCTTACCACTGATACCTACATTCATCTTTATCAGGCGGGCGGTCAGCTTTACGCAGACGACGGTATGAGAGTTAACCTCAACTCCAAGCTTGCGCTGACGTCCTTCACCAAGATGTGTAAATACTTTACCGATTACGGCTTCCCCTACGTTTATAACGCAGCTAACCGTTTCAGAACCGGTGAGATGCCGATACTTATCGGTGACTACACGGGCCTGTACAATCAGCTTAAGGTCTTTGCGACCGAAATCGAAGGTAAGTGGGTAATGGTTCCCGTTCCCGGCACCAAGATGGCTGACGGCACGATCAACAACTGCGCAGTATCCTCGGTCAACGCTTCCGTTCTCGTAAAGGGAAGTGAAGACAAGGCTGACGCCGCTTGGTCATATCTCAAGTGGTTCACCGGCCCCGAGTGTCAGATAGAATACTCCAACGAGATGGTTGCTATCATGGGTCCCTCGGCTAAGCACAACACCGCTAACATCGAGGCTCTCGCAAGCCTGCCCTGGACTACCGACGAGTACTCCAGAATCAAGGCTCAGTTCGATAACCTCGCATCTATCCCCAACTACCCCGGTTCTTACATTATCGACCGTTACCTCAGCTTTGCATTCCTCGCCGCTTACAACGACGGTGAAGGTCCTGCACAGGCGCTTCTCAGCTACGTTCCTATTATTAATAAGGAAATAAGCCGTAAGCGTGCAGAGTTCGGTCTTGAAACTCTCGAAGGTTATGCTACTCTTGCTGAAAAGCGTTGCGCTCAGGCAAAGGACGTAGCGAAAATGCTCGCAGATAAGAGCAGTACCTACGATGACCTCCAGAAGAAGGTCAATTCCGCGATCCGAAGCGACGACAGCGTTACGCTCAACTCTGTGGCGGATCTCGCTCTTGAAATGGTCAAGGGAGATTACTCCGAAACCATTAAGATCTCAACAAGTCCCGATACAGCAAAAATGAATGAAGACCAACTTTTGTACTATCTTGCTCAGGCACTTAAGAGTGCGGCTGACGCATTAGATTCGTATTGATAAGTTTCCATCATTTAATATCTATAAAGGAGATCAAAAATGTCTAACAAAACGGCACAGAAAAAGGCTGTTTCCCGTAAAGACATGACGATGAGACAGTGGATATGGAAGGAAATGAAGCGCAACTGGGTCGCTTACGTGATGGTTGCACCTTATATGATCATTTTCACCCTATTCACTATCTTGCCCGTCTTGCTTTCGGTATTTATCAGCTTTACAGATTTTAACATGCTGGAAGTTCCGTCTATCGTATGGTTCGATAACTATATAAACCTTTTCTTCGACGATGATATTTTCCTTACGGCATGTACTAATACTCTCATTTTTGCGGGTATCGTCGGTCCTGCTTCTTACCTGCTTTCCTTCCTCGTTGCGTGGTTTATCAACGAGATCCCCCCGAAGATCCGTGCGGTAGTAACACTCGTATTCTACGCGCCCTCTATCTCGGGTCAGGTATTCATGGTATGGCAGACGCTCTTTGCATCCGACTCTTACGGTTGGGTCAACGCAATATTGCTTAAGTACAGTTTAATTCCTACGGAGATCCCGTTCTTCCAGGACGCAAGCTACGTTATGCCTCTGTGTATCGTAGTTGCTCTGTGGACATCCCTTGGTACTGCATTCCTTTCGTTTATCGCAGGATTGCAGGGTGTTGACCGTTCGCTTTACGAGGCAGGCGCGGTCGACGGTGTCAGAAACAGATGGCAGGAGCTTTATTACATCACGCTCCCCTCTATGAAGCCTCAGCTTATGTTCGGTGCAGTCATGGCTATCACCGGTGCGTTCGGTTTCGGATCGATAGTTACCGCGCTCTGCGGATTCCCCTCGGTTGAGTACTCCGCGCACACCATCATGCACCATCTTGAAGACTACGGTAACATCAGATATGAGATCGGTTATTCCTCGGCTATCGCGGTCGTTCTGTTCGCGATAATGATCGGTGCGAACGGCTTGGTCAAGAAGATCATTTCGAAGGTAGGTACGTAATATGGCAAAATTAAGAACAAGAAATCATAAAGTCGTACTTGCCCGTTCTGCAGGTGGCGACGCCGGTATTACCTTCTTGCTGGTCATCCTCGGCGTGTTCATGTTCCTGCCTATGGTGTACGCAATAAGCCAGTCCCTCAAGCCGCTTGACGAGCTGTGGATGTATCCTCCCCGATTCCTCGTTCAGAAGATCACAGGTTATAACTACAAATCGCTCTTCATGCTGATGGGTACCAACTGGGTTCCTTTCTCCAGATACATATTCAACACGGTGCTCACCTCCGTCGGCGGTACCTTCGGACATCTGTTTATCGCTTCCTTGGCGGCTTATACGATGGCGAAGATCAAATTCCCCGGTGGACAGCTGATGTTTAAAACGGTTCAGACCTCGCTTATGTTTAACTCTACGGTTACGGCGATCACGTCCTTTATCCTGCTTTCCGCTTTCGGTTGGCTCGATACTTACTGGGCTATCATCGTTCCCGCTTGGGGCTCGACCCTCGGTCTTTACCTTATGAAGCAGTTTATGGACACCAACGTTCCCGACACGGTTCTTGAGTCTGCCCGTCTTGACGGTGCAGGAGAGCTCAGAACCTACTGGGTAATCGCGATGCCTATGGTTAAGCCCGCGTGGCTGACACTTATCGTTTATTCTTTCCAGGCTCTCTGGAATCAGGGCGCTTCGACGTATATTCACTCCGAAGAGCTCAAATCCCTCAACTACGCTATCGGTCAGATCACTGCCGGAGGTATCAAGCGTGCAGGTGCCGCAGCGGCGGCTCAGGTCGTTATGATGCTCGTGCCGATACTCGTATTCGTATTCTCGCAGTCCAATATCGTTGAGACGATGGGATCCAGCGGAATGAAAGACTAAGACAGGAGGTTATAACAATGAAAAATACAGCAAAAATTCTTTGCGCGATATTTGCTATCGTTATGATCGTGTCCTGCTTTGCTATCGGAACGAGTGCAAGCTCCGCTTATCAGACCTATACTTACTCGATAGACGGTTACGCGCTCCATTCTCCCGACGCTTACGTTGCGAGCGAGGTCATCGACTCGGCTTATATGGGCCTTGACGTTGCTATCTCCAGCCCTAATGACCTCTTTGCTGACGCGAAGGGCAACATTTATATCGCTGATACCGATAACAACAGAATCGTTTGCCTCGACCGTTACTACAAGCTTAAGTTTACAATCAGCACGTTCGTTAACGGACAGGGTGTTTCCGACGCTCTTCTCGCTCCTCAGGGTCTGTACGTCACCGATGACAGAATCTGGGTCTGTGATACGGGCAAGAGCAGAATCGTAGTTTTCGATCTTGAAGGTAATTTCGATCGCGTTATCTACGCGCCCAGCTCCGCGCTCTTTACCGACTCGTCTCTCGCGTTTACTCCTATTGCGATTGCAGTCGACCAGTATAACAGAATCTTTATCGTATCCTCGTCTACCACCGACGGTATCATCGTTATGACTGAGGAAGGCGAGTTCACCGGATACATCGGTGCGCAGGCAGTTTCTCTCGGTATCTGGGATATCATTTGGAGAAGATTCAGAACCGAGGAGCAGAAATCGGTTTCGATCGAATACGTTTCTGTAATTTACGAAAACATTACCATTGACAAGGACGGATTTATCTACATAGTCACTCCTTATATTGATGATAATCAGGTTGCGACTGCTATCCAGAACCATGATAAGGCGGGAACATATCTTCCTGTCAAGATGCTCAACTCCAAGGGTGATGAGATCATGAAGCGTAACGGCTTCTGGCCGCCTGCGGGTGAAGTTGATTACAGTATCAAGTCTACCGACGATATCACGGGCGTTTCTTCTCTCATTGACGTTGCAGTTGGTGAAGAGGGAACCTGGTCGGTCATCGACTCCAAGAGACAGAGAACATATACCTACGACAGTAACGGTAATCTTCTCTTTGCGTTTGGAGAAACCACTAATATCACAGGTAGCGTTCTCGGAGCGATCACTCAGATAGAGGCTGTCACCTATCAGGGCGACAAGATGCTCATTCTCGATAAGAGTACTGCTTCCTTTACAGTGTTCCGCAGAACAGAGTACGGAAATCTTCTTATCGAGGCTATCGCGGCTGAAAATGCTCAGGAGTTTGACCTTGCGATCAATATGTGGACCGAGGTCCTCAAGCAGAACTCTAACTTTGACGCTGCATACGTCGGTATCGGTCAGGCTATGTACCGTAACGGCGACTACGAGGGCTCTCTTGAATACTTCGAGGCCGCTTACGATACTGATAACTGGTCAAAATCCTTCGCTGAAATAAGAAAGGCTTGGATGTCCGATTACTTCCTCGTTCTTATTCTTATCATCGTTGTTCTTGTAGTTGCCTTCATATTAATAAATAAGGTAATATCCAAGGTCAACCATGAGACCGCGACTAAGGGCGGAAAGAGAACCTTCATTCAGGAATTGCTTTACGGATTCCATCTTATGCTCCATCCCTTCGATGGATTCTGGGATCTTAAGCACGAGCGCAGAGGTTCGGTTCGCGGCGCTATCGTGTACGTTGCCGTCACTATTCTCGCTTTCTACTATCAGGCTATCGGTCAGGGCTATATGCTCAATCCTACGGGTACTTATTCGGGCTTGTGGGTTCAGGCTATCGGAGTTCTTGTTCCGCTGCTCCTCTTCGTGCTTGCAAACTGGTGCTTGACCACCTTGTTTGAGGGCGAGGGTAGCTTCAAGGATATCTTCGTTGCTTGCTCTTACAGCTTGCTTCCCGTACCGCTGCTTCTTATCCCCGCGACCATTCTTTCCAACTTCGTTACCACTTCGGAGCTTGGTATTGTCACTATGATCTCGACCATCTCGTTTATCTGGCTCGGTATACTGATCTTCTTCGGAACTCAGGTTACTCACGATTACACGATGGGTAAGAACATAATCACGATACTTGGAACTGCTGTCGGTATGGTATTTATTATGTTTATAGTATTGCTGTTCTCGACGCTCATTGGAAAGATGATAAGCCTTGTAACAAATATCGTCACAGAGCTTCAGTATAGAATGTAATCAAGACAGGAGAGTGATAATATGAAAAAATTCAATAAAATAATATCGATGCTCCTGGCTGTGTTTATGCTGATCAGCGCAATTTCGGTTATGTTTACCGTTCAGGTCTTTGCGGATGACGCAGAGAATACCACCGGTTCTGCCGGATCGGGAACCACCGAAGAAACCACCACGGGCACTGCTTCCGAGGGCGGCGATGAAATCGTCGTACCCGAAGCTACCGACTACCTCAATAAGCTTTACGCAACTCCCGATGAGAAGATCGCAACTATGAGACTTGCCATCGAAAAGAACGGCTATCAGCTCTACGTTGACGACTACTCGGGTGAGGTAGCATTTGTTAACACCGCTACCGGTGATAAGCTCCTGACCAATCCCTTCGACGTTGGAGCTTCGACGGGTAGTGATTCCACCAAAGCAGAGATCCTTTCTCAGATCATAGTTGAATTCACCGATACCACGGGTCAGACCAAGACCTTTACCAGCTACGAGCAGGCTGTTCTTCGTGAGCAGATCGCGGTTGAGTATATCAGAAACGGTATCCGTGTTGAATATACTATCGGTCGTGAACAGGCTAAAACTCTCGTTCCTCGTCTCATTTCCTACGATAGATTTATGGATATGATCTGGGCTCCTCTTTACGAGGAATTCGGCGACGAGCTTTACAACATTAATACAAACAGAACCGACGTTACCAAGGTACAGAAGTTCCTTACATACTACATCCTTTACGCTAAGGAGTCGCTCAAGACAACCTACGGTATGTCGAATGAGGAGTACAAGAAGCTCAGCGATGCTCTCGGTGGCGTTTACGACGATCTGTACAGCTCCTCCGCAAACACTTACCTGGCGATCAGAGAGGACTATAAGATCATAGATTCTATGGAATTCCTCGTCTTCAAGCCTAACGCGAGTGAGGCCGAGATCGCAACTTGTGAGGAGATAGTCCTTATGTACTGTCCCGATTATACCTACGAGGAGCTCGAGTATGACCACTCGATCACCGACTACGTATCTCAGGACGAAAATCCCCCCGTATTCAGAATGGCGCTTGAGTACACCATCGGCGAGGACGGTCTTTCGGTAAGACTTCCCGCAAACGGCGTTCGCTTCAACGAGTCGCTTTACACTCTTGAATCGATCAAGATCCTTCCTTATATGGGAGCAGGTAACAACGCTTACTCGGGTTACAACTTCTATCCTGACGGATCGGGCGCACTCTTTGAGTACGACGATATGGATTACAGTATCACCCAGACCGTTACGGGCAAGGTCTACGGCACCGACTACGCTTACCACAAGCTGACCGGTACCTACCAGCAGACCGTCCGTTACCCCGTCTTCGGTATCGTGGAGAACACCCGTTACTACGACTGCGTCGCTGACGACGAGGCTACCGGTGAGCTCAAGACCACCACCATCAGCGGTGTGATCTACGACGCTTACATGAAGGCTCAGGAGGAGGGTAACTCCGCTTCTCCCGTCTACAAGCAGTTCAGCTCGCTCATCGGCGCCGCCGAGATCACTGAGCGTACCGAGAACCGCGGTTTCGTGGCCATCATCGAGGAGGGCGACGCCCTGACCGAGCT